>NZ_JBHYJH010000053.1:0-53555 GCF_042740445.1 Streptomyces sp. NPDC059003
TTGAGGGCGAGGCGCGGAGCGCCGATGAGGGGGGAGAGGGGCGCAGCCCCATTCGGGTGCGGGGGCTGGGGCTGCGGCCACAGGGAAGGGCGGGTGGGTGGGGACAAGTAGGCTGGCCCGCGTGCATCACCGTCAACCCCTCGGGAGAGAAATGCCCACCGCCATGGACCGACCGCACTTCATCGGCATCGGCGGAGCCGGAATGTCGGGCATCGCGAAGATCCTCGCCCAGCGGGGCGCCGCGGTCGCGGGCAGCGACGCCCGTGAGTCGGAGACGGTGACGGCCCTGCGCGAGCGGGGCGCAACGGTGCACATCGGGCACGCCGCCGCCCACCTCGCCGACGACGCGACCTGCGTCGTCGTCTCCTCCGCGATCCGCCCCGACAACCCGGAGCTGGCCCGCGCCACGGAGCTCGGCATCCCGGTCGTGCACCGCTCGGACGCGCTCGCGGCGCTGATGGACGGCCTGCGCCCGATCGCCGTCGCGGGCACGCACGGCAAGACGACCACGACGTCGATGCTCGCGGTCAGCCTCTCCGCGCTCGGCCTGCACCCCTCGTACGCGATCGGCGGCGACCTGGACGCCCCCGGCTCCAACGCCGACCACGGCACGGGCGGGATCTTCGTCGCCGAGGCGGACGAGAGCGACCGCAGCTTCCACAAGTACGCGCCCGAGGTCGCCATCGTCCTCAACGTGGAGCTCGACCACCACGCCAACTACGCGTCCATGGACGAGATCTACGAGTCGTTCGAGACGTTCGCGGACAGGATCGTGCCCGGCGGCACGCTGGTCATCGCCGCCGATCACGACGGCGCGCGGGAGCTCACGCGGCGCCTCGCGAAGAAGCCGTCGGGCCCGCGGATCGTCACGTACGGCGAGTCCGCCGACGCCGACGTGCGCATCACGGACGTGACGCCGAACGGGCTCAAGAGCGAGGTCACCGCCGTCCTCGACGGCACCGAGCTGCGCTTCGCCGTGTCCGTGCCCGGCCGCCACTACGCGCACAACGCGGTCGCCGCGCTCGCCGCCGGCGTCGCCCTCGGCATTCCGGCCGCCGAGCTCGCCCCCGCCCTGGCCTCGTACACCGGCGTCAAGCGCCGCCTCCAGCTCAAGGGCGAGGCGGCCGGCGTGCAGGTCGTCGACTCCTACGCGCACCACCCGACGGAGATGACCGCCGACCTGGAGGCGATGCGCGGCGCCGCGGCGGACGCCCGGCTCCTCGTCCTCTTCCAGCCGCACCTGTTCTCCCGCACCCAGGAGCTGGGCACGGAGATGGGCCAGGCTCTCGCCCTCGCCGACGCCTCCGTGGTCCTGGACATCTACCCGGCGCGCGAGGACCCGGTCCCGGGCGTGACCAGCGACCTGATCGTCGACGCCGCCCGCGCCGCGGGCGCCGACGTGCGGGCCGTCCACGACAAGGACGCCGCGCCCGCCGTGATCGCGGGAATGGCGCGGCCCGGCGATCTCGTTCTCACCATGGGAGCGGGCGACGTGACGGACCTGGGCCCGCAGATCCTGGCCCGGCTCTCGCAGCAGGCCGAACCTTCGAAGTAAGGGGATGCGACCCATGTCGTACGACGTCGAGAAGCCCGACGAGCAGTGGCGCGCGGAGCTGACCCCCGCGGAGTACGCGGTCCTGCGCCAGGCGGGCACCGAGCCCGCCTTCCGGGGCGAGTACACGGACACGAAGACCAAGGGCGTCTACTCCTGCCGCGCGTGCGGCGCGGAGCTCTTCACGTCGCAGGAGAAGTTCGAGTCCCACTGCGGCTGGCCGAGCTTCTACGACCCCAAGGACACCGACGCCGTCGAGCTCCTGTCGGACACCTCCCACGGCATGGTCCGCACGGAGGTCCGCTGCGCCCGCTGCGGCTCCCACCTCGGCCATGTCTTCGAGGGCGAGGGCTACCCGACGCCGACGGACCAGCGGTACTGCATCAACTCCATCGCGCTGCGCCTGACGGCCGACGACGGCTGAGCCATCGCCCTTGAGTAGCGTGGAGGGCATGGCTGCTGATCGGGCCCACGGGCCGGTTGGAGTGTTATGCCCCGGCTGCGGCGGGACGGGAGGCCTCCCGGTCCCCGTCGTGGCCGTCGGCAAGGAGGCGCGGCGGGGCGGGCTCGGGACGCGGCTCGCCAAGGGTCCCGGCAAGGCCGGGGACGGCCCTCTCCACTTCCTCGAAGGCATGGTGCTCGTCGCCCTCTCGCTGGCCTGGGCCTATATGGGCACCGACCAGGGGAAACCGCTGTACGTCGGGGGCGGGATCGGGCTCGCGGTGCTGCTGTTCGTCGCCACGCTGCTCGTGGTGCGCGGCGACGGGAGGGAGAAGGCCGCGGAGGAGGCGGGCCGGGAGCGCGCCGACCGGCTCTGGCTGCCCGCCCACTACTGCCCGGACTGCGTGTCCGTCTTCTGCCCCGAGGGCACCCCGTGGCGGGGGCTGCTCACCCCCGAGCAGTTCAAGAAGCTCGTGTGGACCGAGGCCGGGTACGGGGACCAGCTCGCCCCGGGCGACGAGGCGAAGGACGCCGTGGTGCCGCCCGGGACCGTCGTGCGGCCCTGACCTCCCGCACACCTGTTTCACCTCCGGCGTCCCGCGCGCTCACGTCCGGCGTGCTCAGCGGAACGGGACCGTCAGCCACGGGCTGTCCGGGTCCGTCGTCAGGGCGCGGTGGGCGTCGAGGACCGTCGCGTACCAGGTGCCGAACTCCTCCTCGTCGAAGTGCAGGCAGCGGCCGAGGACGTACCCGGCGGAGAACTCCGTCCAGGACGTGTACGCGGAGCGGGCCCCGTCGGCGGCGCGTTCGAGGGCGGCGACCAGCTCCGCGTGGCGCGCGTAGCGCGCGCCGCGGCCCCAGCGGGCCATCTTGGACGCGCGGCCGATGTCCCAGGCCGCGACCGAGTCGACCCGGCCGTCGGCGGGCAGCAGGCCGTCGGCGCGGAACCGCGCCTCGTAGCGCAGGACCTTGCCGACGAGGTCGCGCAGCGCCGCCACGAACTGGTCGAGCTCCGGGTCCTCGCCGGGCAGGTGCGGCGTGCCGGGGCCGCCGTCCGACGCCGCGCGCACCCGCAGCGTCGTCTCCACGCAGGCCCGCCACGCCTCCGGGTCCACGGGCCCGCCCTTCTCGGCGGCGACGGCCGTGCGGGCGCCGAGGACGAAGTCCCAGTACCAGGGGCTCAGTTCGCGGTCGAGCAGCCGCTCCTGGACGTCCAGCCACTCCTCGCGGTCCCGCACGCCCCACCACTCCTCGAGGCGCGCCACCTCGTTGCTGTAGCCCGCGCCGTGCCAGTCGAGCGTGTTCCACGGGGCGCCGTTGGCGTAGCAGAGGTGGGCCCCGCAGGCCAGGCCGTGCAGCAGCCGGTCCGCGTCCGGCGCGCCGGTGCGGCGCGTGTCGACGCGGTCGCCGGTGCGCTCCTCGTCGTAGTGGTCCTCGTGCAGGTCGGCCCAGACCTGCCGCTCCTCGTCCGTGGTGAGGTAGTACTGCTCGCACGGCGTCTGGCTGTTGACCACCAGGACGTCGACGTCGTCCGGCCACGCCCGGGCCAGGGTGCCGAGGGTGACGAACTCGTAGACCAGGTCGGGGTGCGGGCGCGGCAGAAAACCGGACGTGTAGACCTGCGCGACCCTGCGGCCGTCGGCGACCTCGACGCTGAACAGGGCGGGCGCGTCCGGCCGCGCGGCGAAGTCGGTGAGCGGCACCGGGCGGTAGACGCCCTCGACGGCGAGCGCACGCAGATACGTGTAGCCGTCGTCCGCCCGCGCCAGCTCGTACAGGTGCTCCTCCAAGTCGGCGGGGGCCTGCCAGTCGGCGCCGTCGGGCGGTGCGGGGACGACCGGGAACACCTCGTCGTGGTACTCGTCGTACTCGTCATCGGTGGCCGCGTCCATGCCCGTCCGCTCGCTTCCGTGTTCGGGGGAGTCGTCGGGGCGATCTTTCCCGACCGGGGCGCGGCGGCCGACGCCGGGGTCCGGCGCGGCACGGATCCCCGCGGGTCAGTCCGTGACCCGCAGCGGCAGCGACTTCAGGCCGTTGATGAAGTGCGAGACCAGTCGGCGCGGCGGTGCGGCGGTGCGCGGGGCGGGGACGGCCGACAGGAACTCCTCCAGGAACACGGTCAGTTGGAGGCGGGCGAAGTGGGCGCCCAGGCAGACGTGCGGGCCGTCGCCGAACGACACGTGCGGGTTCGGGGCGCGGGTCAGGTCGAGCCGGTCGGGGGCGGCGAAGGCGCGCTCGTCGCGGTTGGCGGCCGCGTGGAAGACGACGACCTTGTCGCCGCGCCGGATGCGGCGGCCCGCCAGGTCCGTGTCGCGGGCGGCCGTGCGCCGGAAGGACAGGACCGGAGGGTGCCAGCGGAGCAGCTCCTCCACGGCGGTCGGCACCGGGGCCTCGCCGGAGCGCAGGCGGCGCTGCTCGGCGGGGTGCTCCGCGAGCGCGAGCAGCGCGCCCGGCGCCGCGCTGCGCACGGTGTCGTTGCCCGCGACCGTCAGCAGGAAGAAGAACATCTCCAGCTCCCGCGCGGTCAGTTCGGGCGTGCCCGCGAGGGTGCTGAGGATGTCGTCGGCGGGGCGGCGGCGCTTGTGCGCGGCCAAATCCGTGGCGTACGCGAACATGTCGCGCAGCATCGCGGGGGAGCGGGGGTTGACCGGCCGCCCGTCGGGCCCGGTGACGGGCTCGGCCGCCTCGTCCGGGTCCTGGTAGCCGATCACGCGCCGCGTCCAGTGCAGGAGCAGGCCGCGGTCGCTCTCCGGTACGCCGAGCAGGTCCGCGAGGTTCATCAGGGCGTAGTCGTCGGTGACCGCCGCGACGAGGTCGCAGGTGCCGTCCCCGGCGCGGGCCTCCTCGACGGCGCGGGCGAGCAGCGTCCGCGCGCGGTGCCGTGCGACGTCCGCGAAGCGGGCGATGCGGCGGGGCGTGAACGCCCGGCTGACCAGCCTCCGCAGCCGGCCGTGGTCGGCGGGGTCCGCGCCGCCGGAGGACGGGTCCTGATTGAGCATCATGCGGCGGATGAACGGCAGGTCGGCCGGGTCCGGGTCGCGGATCTGGGTGGCGCCGAGGTGCGAGGAGTACGTCGCCGAGTCCTTCAGGACGGCGGTCACGTCCGCGTGCCGCGTGACCGCCCAGAACCCGGGCCCCTCGGGCCAGCCGAGCACCGGCGGCTCGTCCTGCCGGGCCACGGGGTGGTGGTCGCGCAGGACGCGGTAGCGGTCGTACGGGACGGAGTGCGCGTACAGGCGCGGGTCGAAGACGTCGGGGACGGCCGGGACCTCCGCCGTCCCGGCTGTCTCCGCTGTCCCCGCTGTCTCTGACGTCACGCCGTCTCCGGGGTCACGCTTCGGTGCCGCCCGGCGACGTCGTCGTGCCGTGCGTCTCCGCCGTCCCGTCGTCCGCCCGCAGGAAGTCCTCCACCGCGCGGATCAGGGCGAGCGGCGTCTCGTCCATCGCGTAGTGGCCCGCGGCCCGCAGCTCGACGAGTTCGGCGCGCGTGAACCAGGTCATCCAGGTCGCGCGCATCACGTCGGCCGACAGCGCGGGGTCGAGCTCACCGGTGACGGCGAGCGCGGGCACCGACGAGCCCTGGACGCGGTCGTGGAAGTCCTCGCCCGACCAGGAGTCGAGCCACGCCCGGGCCGCCTTGGCGTCGCTGACGGCGAGGGACCGGGCGACCATGCGGTCCAGCCACGCGGCGGGGCAGACGCCGCCCGTCGTCACGTCGATGATGGCGCGGCGGCTGTCCGGATCGTGCGCGGCCGAGGCGAAGAGATCCCACTGCTCGGGCGACAGGGAGAGCCCCGACGCGGGCACCGGCGAGACGCCGACGAGCCTGCGCACCCGGTGCGGCGCCGCGGCCACGACGCGCTGCGCGACGGAGCCGCCCATCGAGTGCCCGACCAGCGAGAAGCGCTCCCAGCCGAGCAGGTCCGCCAGGTCGAGGACGTCGGCGGCGCCCTCGGACGTGGTGTACGCGCCGACGGCGTCCTTGGCCTCGCCGTACCCGCGCAGATCCACCACCGCGTACTGGAAGGCGCCCGCGTCGAGGTCCGCGAGCATCGGCGCGAACGTCGACCGGTCGCCGAACCAGCCGTGCACGGCGATCACTTTGTGGGGGCCTTCGCCCACCAGGTCATGGGGGAGCGTGAAGGAGGTCACGACGGCCACGATGACCGCAAGTCCTGGGTGGCGCAAGGGTGCGGGGGTGCGGTCGGCCGGGGCAGGGGATGGTCGAACTCCCTTGCGGGTGCAGGGGGTTCGGGGGTGGGATCCGGCCTGCGGGAGTCGGGGCGGGCCGGGGGAAGTTGGCGGACCGGCTGCGGTCGGACGGTGCTGGTGGTCAGAATGTGGCATGGCCATCCGCCGTCTGACCTACCGGCTCGACGAGGAGCCGGGCTCCGGAACCGTCCGGCTGATACCCGTCCCTCCGCCCGCGTCGTCGCCCGCGTCGTCGCCCGCGTCGTCGCCCGAGTCGTCGCCCGCCGCCGAACCCGGGGTCCAGCGGCAGGTCCTGGAGTGGGTGCAGCTGGCCATCGGCGCCGAGTACGGGCGGGGCCGCGGCGGCGACGGAGGGGGTCTCAGTTTCAGCAGGCTGCCGGACGGCGGCAGCCTGCTGTGCGCCACCGCGGAGGCGGGCCCGGGCGTCGAGGCCGTCCACGTCACCGGGCCCGACACGGCACGGTTCTCGGAGGACTGGCCGATCACGCAGTGGGAGCCGGACGAGGCGCCGCCGACCGCCGGGGCGGGCCGTTCAGACGGTGACGGTGACGGCGGCGAGGGTGAGGGTGAGGGCGGCGGCGAGGGGCACCAACTCCCCGCCCCCGGTGGCCGGTTCGGCCGCGCCGCGCTCATCGCGTTCGCCCGCGCCCACGAACCCCGCGTCGCCCCCTTCCTCGCCGACGTGCGCCGCCTCTTCGCCGACCCGGCCGGGCGCCAGCTCGTCGTCGCCGAGGAGAGCCCCGACACCGTCGCCCAGTGGATCGCCCTCGCCTGCGCCTCGCTGCCCACCGCGTACGTGCCGTCGCTGACGTTCAGCACCCGCGCCGCCGACCCCGCCCGGGCCCCGCAGCACATCGTCGGCATCGGGCCCGACGCCGACTTCGACCGCTTCGACGCCACCGTGCTCGACCACCTCTACCGCGTCCACGACGGCCTCGACGGCCCCGGCAGCCCGCCCCTGACCGACACCTGGGCCACCTGGACGGCCCGGCTGTGGACCGCCGGGGAGCCGCCGCGGCCGCCGGACGGCGGACCCGACGGCCGGGGCGACCCCTTCGCGCCCGGCCCGCTCGTCCCGCGACTGCTGCGCGCCGGGCTGCTCACCGGCGCGGAGCTCACCGGGCTCGACGGCGACCCGCTGCGCGCCGCCGTCGACACCCTCGTCACCGCCCTGGCCGACGGCACCGCCGAGCCCGACGCGCTCACCGCCGTCTGCCGCGACGTCCACGCCCACGACCCCGCCGCGGCCGCCCCGCTCGCCCTCGCCCTGGCCAGGCACCGGCTCACCGCCGCGCACCCCGACCGGCTGACCGGCGAACTCACCGCGATCCGCGCCGATCTGCCGCTCGACGCCGCGACCGAGCGCGCGCTGCGCGGCGAGTTCGGCGGCGACGCCGACGACGCCCTGCGGCGCGCCCTGCGCGAACCCGTCGGCACCTGGGCCGAGCCGCTGCGGCTCGCCCTCGCCGTCGGCGCCGACGACGGGCGCCGCCTCGGCGCCGCCGTCGACCGGCTCGCCCAGGCCCTGCGCGACCCGACGGGCTCCGGCTGCGCCCCGGCCGCCGCGGTCCTCGACGAGGTGGGGCACGCCGACCTGACCCGGCGCGTCCTGGAGCGGCTGTGCGCCGACGTCCACGAACGCCGCCTGGACCGCCTCAAGGAGCTCGCCGCGTCGCCCCAGGGCGACTGGCTGCGCCGCAACCTGGACGACGGCTCGCCGCTGCCGCTGCGCCTCGCCGACGCGGCCGTCCGGTGGGGCGGCGACCCCGGCGGCCTGCGCGGCGTCGAGCTCTTCACGAAGCTCACCGAAGTGCTGCCGGGCCGCCGCGTGACGGACGCGGCGACGCTGTCGCACATGTGGTGGCTCGTCTGGCGCAGCGGCGCCCCCGACCCCGCCGAGCTGCCCTGGGTCGCCCGCACCTGCACGGTGCGGCTGCTCATCGACGCGAAGCTCGGGGTGCGCATGACGGGACTGCTCAAGTCGCCCGAGCGGGTCGACCGCGAACTGGTCGCGTTCGCCCGGGACATGCTGCACGAGCGGCATCTGACCATGAGCGAGCGCGCCACCGCCGAACTCGTCGTGCTCGCCCGCGACCTCGCCGACCACCGCGTCCCCGTGCCGAAGGGCCTGCGCCGCGTGAAGGTCCTGCAGCATGACGCGGCGCCCCTCGGCGTGACCGTGCGGTGCGGCGTGTCCCGGCTCGTCGCGCTCGCCCTGACCCGCACCGACGCCCAGACCGTCGCGCGGCACGCGTTCGGCCACCTCGTCGCCGCGGGCCCCGAACTCCTCGACCCCTACCGGTCGTTCATGCTCGACGAGGACAAGCGGCGGCAGCTGGACCACGAACTGCCGCTGCGGCCCGACGAGATCAGCGCCTACTACTACCTGTGGCGGCCCCGGGACCGCTCCGACATCAAGCACGACTGGCGGCGCGTCGCCGACGAGCTGCTGCACGAGATCCTCGCGCCCGTCGTCGTACGCCTGGACGCGCGGAGCCTGGACGAGGCAACCGACTTCGTCGCGCGGACCCAGGGCGTCAAAGGCGTGCAGAGGTGGAACGCCTGGCGCCATGGATTGCGTGAAGGGTAGTGCGCGGCTCCACATCGGCGTACCGACCATCGGCGTACCGACCCTACGACGTACAGCTCACCCCCGCACGTACCGACTGATCCACCTGGAGAGGACCAGCGTGAGCCACAGCAGCGACACCGTGATCGTCGACAATTTCCCGGGCGGCTCCATGGCGAGCCGCCCCGTGCACTTCATCTGGATGCTCGACTGCTCGGGTTCCATGAGCGTCAACGGCAAGATCGGCGAGCTGAACTTCGCCATCCGTGAGGCCATCCCCGAGATGCAGCAGGCCGCCAACGCCAACCCGGCGGCGTCGCTGCTCGTGCGCGCCATCTCCTTCGCCAGCGGCGCGAGCTGGCACGTCGGCGAGCCCACGCCCGTCGACACCTTCTCCTGGGAGGACGTGCACACGTACGGCGGTACGGACATGGGTGCCGCCTTCAAGCTCGCCGCCGGAGCGCTCCAGACCCCGCCGATGCCGCAGCGCGCGCTGCCGCCCGTGCTCGCGCTCGCCTCGGACGGGCAGCCCACCGACGACTGGCGGGCGGGCCTGCGCGCCATCGACGCGACGCCCTGGGGCAAGCGGGCCGTGCGCGTCGCCGTCGCCATCGGGGACGACGCGGACAAGAGCATGCTCAAGGAGTTCCTCGCCAACCCCGAACTGGAGCCGCTGCAGGCCAGGAACCCGCGCCAGCTGGCCGCCGCGATCCGCTGGATGTCCACGGCGGTCGTGAAGGACGCGTCGACTCCCAAGGTCGAGGACGGGGGGCCCGCCACGCCCGTCACCCCGCAGCTGACCAAGGGCGAAGAAGCCGACATCTGGTGACCGGACCCCGGCACGCGGCGCCCTCCGCGGCGGCGGCGCCCCCCGAGGCGCGCTGGGCGCTCCTGACGGGCGCCGTCAAGGGCGTGGGAAAGAAGTACAGCCAGGACCGCTTCGCGGCCAGGGCCACCGCGGACGGCCTGGCCGTGGTCCTCACCGTCGCCGACGGGCACGGCTCCGCCGCGCACTTCCGCAGCGACCTGGGCGCGCGCTGGGCCGTCGAGGAGTTCACGGCGTGCGCGGAGGCCTTCGCGCGGGAGGCGGTGCGGGTCGGCGCGGACGCCGCGAGCTGGCCGGGCCTGCGGGCCGAGGCCCGGCTGCTCCCGCAGGCCGTCGGGCACCGCTGGCACCGGCGCGCCCTGCTGCACGACGCCAACGCGCCCGCGCACGGCGCGTCGCCCGCCCAGCGCGCCGCCGCCCGGGCGCGCGGCAAGGGCCGCGGCACCCCGGACCTCGCCGCCTACGGCAGCACGCTCCTCGGCGCCGTCCTGACCGAACACACACTGATCTGCTGGCAGTTGGGCGACGGCGACATCGTCCTCGTCGACGACGCGGGAGCGCCGCACACGCCGCTGTCCACCGGGCCCGACATGGGCGACGAGACCGACTCGCTGTGCGAGCCCGAGCCGTGGCGCAAGACCCGTACGTACTGGCAGCCGATCACCGGCGGCCCGCCGCCCACGGTTCTGCTGTCCACCGACGGCCTGTCGAAGAGCTTCGCCGACCACCAGGGCTTCCTTGACTTCGCCACCGGCGTGCGCGAGCGGGCCGCCGAACAGGGCGTGCCCGCGGTGCAGGGCCAGCTCGGCGACTGGCTGGCGCGGGCGGCGAAGTACTCGGGCGACGACACGACGCTCGTCGGCGCCTTCGCCATGGATGCAGGCGTGGATGCAGGCATGGATGCAGACACGGACGCAGACGTAGAAACGATGGACATGGACACGGAACCGCGAGGAACGGGGACAGCAGGATGAGCAACGGCATGCTCGCCCGGGGCAAGAAGCTGGTGACCGAGGACGCCGAACGGGTCACGGTCGAGGAGCTGTTCGGCTCGGGCGGCCAGGGCGAGGTGTACCGCGTCACGACGTCCCACGGCGACCGCGCGGTGAAGTGGTACTACCCGCAGCTGGCCGACGCGCGGCAGCGGCACATCCTCGAAGGGCTCATCGAGAAGGGCTGGGACGACGACCGCTTCCTGTGGCCGCGGTCCATCGTGATGGACCCCGACGGCAAGGAGCCCGGCTTCGGCTATCTGATGGACGTGCGCCCGGCACGCTTCCAGGACCTGCCGGCACTGTTCCGCCGCGACCCGTCCGTCAAGGACGCCACCATGCGCACGCTGGTGACGGTCGCCCTGCACACCGTGGAGGCGTACCGCGCGCTGCACTCCAAGGGCATCGCCTACCGCGACATCAACTGGGGCAACATCTTCTTCGACCCGCGCACCGGCGACGTCCTGGTCTGCGACAACGACAACGCCGTCGTCGAAGGGGCGCTCGCGGGGGTCGCGGGCACGATGGACTTCATGGCGCCGGAGCTGGTCCGCGGCGACAAGGGCGCCCAGCCCGGCACCCAGACCGACCTGCACTCCCTCGCGGTGCTGCTGTTCCTGCTCCTGATGAACGACCACCCGTTCAACGGCGCGCTCGCCATGCAGATCCACTGCATGGGGGAGGCCGCCAAGCGCAAGCTGTACGGGACCGACCCGGTGTTCGTGTACGACCCGACGGACACCCGCAACCGCCCGGTCACCGGTGAGCAGCCGACCGTCATCGCGACGTGGGCGGCGCTGCCGAAGATCCTGCGGGACCTGTTCGTGCAGACGTTCACGGACGGCCTGCGCAGCCCGGCGCGGCGCGTGCGGGAGACCCAGTGGCGGGACGCGCTCAGCCAGGTCCTGGACGCCATCACGCAGTGCCGCGGCTGCGGCAAGCAGAACCTCACCCAGCCCGACGGCGCGCCGCCCGACTGCTGGAAGTGCGGCACGCCGCTCCAACTGCCGCCCCGCCTGGAGCTGGTGACGGCCACCGGCACGACGCTGCGCACCCGGCGCGGCATCCGCCTCGACCCGAGCGCCCGCCTCTACGCCCACCACCTGGACGGCGACCCGGATCGGCACGACTTCCGCGCCGTCGTCGGCGAGGTGACCGAACACCCCAAGCAGCGCGGCCGGTTCGGCCTGACCAACCGCACGCGGAGCGTCTGGACGGCCCGCAAGCAGGACGGCACGGTCCTCGACGTGGAGCCGGGCCGCACCGTCGCCCTCCAGTCGGGGCTGCTGCTCGAGTTCGGCGGGGGAGCGGAGGCGGAGGTGAAGGAGTAGGCCGCGTCGAGGGCGGCGGTGTGCGTGCGTCGTACGGGCTGCGGGTCACGAGCTACGGACCCGTGGGCGCGGGAGGGCGGCGCCGCAGTCGGCGGCGCCACCGTTGCCAGCGCTGCCAGCCCTGCCACCGCGCGGCCGACGGCCACGGTCCCGCCGTCGGCCGGGCGGGCGGCGGCGCCGGGGGCAGCACGGCGTGCGCCGGGGCGGCGGGCACGGCCACGGCGTCCGGGCGGGCCAGCGGGGTGACCGTGACGGTGCACGCCGTCTCCGGCACGGCCACGGTGACCGTGCCACCGGCCGCGCGGTGCCTGCTGCGCGGTACGTGGACCTCGCCGCGGCGGACGCCGTCGTCCCACACGACGAGCGTCAGGACGGCGGGCTCGGGCCAGCCGAACGACACGTCGGCGAGCCCGGCACCGGCCCGACGCACCCTCAGATCCGTGACGCCCACGGGGTGTTCCACGACGACGCTCGGCCCCGCCACCACGCGGTCGCCGAGCGCGCTCACCGCCGTCATCCGCAGCCGCTGCCCGGGCGGCGCGAGGAGCTCCGCGCGCAGCGGGGCGGCGCCGTTCGCGGCGTGCGCGGCGGCCAGGCTCCCCACCTGCGCGGACACGTCGGAGCCCGCCGCGACCGGCCCCGCGGGCCACGGCACGACGCTGCTCCCGCCGCGCTCAGGGGCGCGCCAGGCCAGGTGCACCCGGTCCCCGTCGCGCCGCGCGGTGAGGTCCGTGACCGGCGCCGGCCACTCCTCGGAGCGGGCCGTGACCCGCACCCCCGGCGACCAGACGACGCCACCGTCCGGACCTCCGCCCGGATAGCCGCAGTTGACCTCGTAGGCGTACGTTCCCAGCGGCAGCGGTACGTCCAGGAGCCGGTCCCGCTCGCACGGGACGACGGTGTGCGGGGCGCCGCCCGCCGAGCGCAGCACGCGGACGGCGGTCGCCGCCGGGTGCGGCCGCCAGCGCAGGCGTACGCCGTCGGGCACGGACACGGCCGTCAGGTCCGTGGCGTCCGGGGCGATCAGGACGGGTCCGGTGACGCGCGGCACCCCGGCGACGCGGGGGCCGACCAGGGGAAGGACGGCGTAGCGCAGGGCGCGGCCCAGCGGGGCCTGGGCGTCCTCGGCGGTCAACACGTCGGTAGCGGTGGCGAGTTCGACGGCCTGCTCCGGCGCGCCGTCGGGGAAGCGGAGGATCCGGTACGTCACGGGTCCCGGGCGGGTCCGGGGCGCGCGCGGCGGCTGCCAGGCCAGGCGTACGCACGGGGCGTCGAGGGTGGCCGTCACCAGTGGCCCGACGGTCCCTTGGGGTGCGGCGGTCGCGTGCGGTACGGCGGTTGCGTGGGGTGCGACGGCCGCGTCGGCCAGGGCGGTGGCGGCGCGGAGCAGGCCCGTGCGGGCCTCGGGGGCGTCCTCGGCCTGCCGCAGGGCGCCGAGCCACGCGGTGGCGGCGGCACGCCAGTCGCCGCGCTCCTCCAGCGCGCCCGCCTGTGCGGCGAGCCGGGCCACGGCGGCGGAGCGGTCCCGGAGCGAGCCGAGCAGCCGGGCGAGGACGTGGTCCTCCGGGTCGTCGGGCAGCGGTGCGGCCACGAGCTCGGCCGCGCGCAGGCGGCTCCCCGGCCAGAAGGAGTTGATGGCCTCGGCGGCCCGGCGCCGCGCCCCGGCGGCGGGAAAGCCGGCGTCGACGGCGGCGGCGAGCAGCCGGGCCTCACTGCGGTGCACGCCGAGCGCGATGACGTCGTCGGGGGTGGTCGGGGGGCTCGGGTCCGGCGGGCCTCCGGGGGCGGAGCTCTGGCCCGCGTCTCCCCCGGTGCGGCCCTCGTCCCCCGGATCGCGGTCCTTGAGCAGGCAGCACAGCTCCCAGAGCACCACCCTGCGCAGGCCCATCGGGTCGTCGCGGGCCAGCGTCTCCAGGGTGTCGGCGACGGCCGCCGCCGTGAGCGCGCGCCGGTCGGTGGACGCCTGCCAGGCCTCCCGCGCCCGCCGCACGTACGCCACGTCGACGCGCTGCCACAGGCCGCCGCGGCCCGGGAACCACAAGCCGTCCAGGACGCGGAAGCCGTCGTCGGTCTCCGGCCGCGGCAGGGTTCCGAAGACCCCGCCCGCCGCGCGCCGCCGCGCCGGTTCGCGCAGGAGCTCGGCGGCGTGCCGGAAGCCCAGGCCCTGGAGGGCGGCGCGCAGTTCGGCGTACCCGCGCATGCCGGGGAACTGCGGCAGGACCGGCAGCGGGGGCAGGCTTTCGGTGTCCGTGGCCCGTACGCCGGGCCGCCACGTCGTCGCCACCGGTCAGCTCCCGGGCGCCGTGAAGAAGTACACGCGGACCACCGCGGTGTCCGGCTTGCTGCCCAGGTCGTGGAAGTCGTCCGTCGCCGTCTTCGCGGTGAACATCCCCGGACGGCCCTTGCCGAGCAGCGCGTTGACGCGGTGGGCGTACACCGTGCCGCTCTGGCCGCCACCGAAGGTCAGCACGAGGGCGGCCCTGCGGCCCTCCCACTTCCGGGTCGACCTGCCGATCTGCGCGACGAGGCCGTCCCGGTCCGTGCCCCGCACCTTGAACTCCTCCGGCGTGCGCTCCACGGACGGCGGCCCTGAGTCCTTCGGCTTCTTCTTGTGCGCGCCGGACGAGCCCGCGCTCTGCGAGGGCTTCGGGCGCGCGGCGAGCGGGTCGGGGCGGTCCGCCATCGACACGAGGGCGAGGACGAGCAGCAGGTCGGCGAAGAGCCAGCCCGCGAGGACCACACCGGCGATCCGTCCGCCCGAGCCGCGTCCGCGCCGCCGCCGGGTCACGTGTCACTCCCGCGCCGCGGGGGCGTGGGGGGCCGTTTCGCGGGCGGGCGCAGGGCGCGGGTGCGGTCGGAGCGCAGGTCGGTGTCGACGGGGGCGTCCGCTGTGTCCGCGGGCGGAGGCGTCAGGTCTGGTCCGTCGTCGCTCTGGGGGTGGGTGTCGCCCGTGCGGGGCGTCGTTACGGGCCCGCCGTTCACGTCAGGTGCCGGTGGGGCGGGTGCTCCGGAGACGTCGGTGCCGGGTGGGCGGGAGGCGTCGGTCCCGGGACGGTTGGTCTCGGACCAGCTGACCTCGAACGGGTTGGCGGCGGGCACCGTCGCCCCGTACGGTTCGGAGCCGTGGCCATTCGCCCCGTGTGGATCGGATGTGTGGCCAGTCGCCCCGTGTGGATCGGACGTGTGGCCATTCGTCCCGTACGGATCGGCCCCGCGACCACCCGCCCCGAACAGGTCGGCCCCCTGGCCCCCCGCCGCCACCGCCCCGTTCCGTAACGGTGCCGCCAGCGACCGGACGCCCGAGTCGACGCGTGCCGCCGCGTCCTGCCAGTGCGCGGCCGCCGCGTCCCACCGCTCCGTCGCCTCGCGCATGCCGTCGACGGCGTCGTTCGTCCGGCCCGTGCTGGAGACGAGGGCCTTCGACGCCTGCTCGGTCGCCAGGGCCACCGCCGCCGTCTTGGCGACGAGCTCCTTCTGGGCGGTGAGCAGGGACTTCAGCGAGGACTCGACCGTCGAGCCCGCGGCCTTCACCTGGTCGGCGATCAGGCGGGCCGCGTCGGCGTTGGCGGTCTCCGTCTTGGCGGCTGCCACCTGGCCCGCGCGCAGCGTCACCCGGATGCGGTCCGCCGCCGTGCTCAGCTTCGGGATCTCGGCGGTGAGCCTGACCGCGGCGTCCTGCAGCGACGTGGTCGCGCCGGTCACCGCGCCGGTGGCCGTGACGAGCGCCTTGTGGTTCCGCTCCGCCTCACCGGCCAGGTGCCGCAACTCGCCCGCCGCCTTGGTGAGTTCGGACGTGAACTGGGCCGGGGACGCGCTGCGGCGCGGCGCGAGCAGCATCTGCAGCCGCGTGAGCACCCCCGCGAGCTCGGCGAGCAGCAGCTCGCGCTCGGCCTCCTGCTCCGCCTCCTCCCTGTCGGCCCGCGCCCGCACGCGCGCGTGCACCACGGAGAGGAGCACCAGGAGCGCGATCAGGACCACCGCCATCAGGGCCACGTTCTCGAACCGCCCGAGCGGCGACAGATGGCCGTCGAACCCCGACTGCCACAGTTGCAGGAAGGGCCGGGTCGCCTCCTCCTTGTCCGCCTTGCTGAGCTCCCCGTACGCGAGCACGGCCTCGCGCAGGCCGAACCAGGTCACCAGGAGCGGTACGAAGACGAGCGCGCCGAGCGCCGCCTCCAGGAGCCCGTCGCGCCGCGCCGACGGTCTGCCGCCGCCCGTGGTGACGCTCTCCGGGCGTACGTAGGCGTGGACCAGGTCCAGTTCGGCCCACCGGTCGAGGCGGGTGTCGTGCGTCAAGTCGTGGGCGAGCGTGTCGAGTTCGACGGCGCGCGGGCCGAGCTGCGGCTTCCCCGCCAGGTTCCGCAGATGCTTGATGAGCTCCTGCTTGTCCAGCAGCTGTGCGGGCGTCAAGCGTGCACTCCCTGTCTCGGGCCTGTCCCGGTCCTTCCCGGGCGTGTGCCGGTCTTTCCCGGCCGTCCCGGTCCTGTCCCGGGGCCGATGCGGTGCCTCGTCAGTCGAGGACGTCCCCCCTGCCACGGCGGTTCCGGCCGCCGCGGCCGAGCCGGGTCAACAGGGCCTCGGCGTCGGGGTGTTCAGGGTCCCATGTGAGGCACTTGCCAAGGGCCTCAATCGCCTCATCTCTCGCCCCGCGCCGGTGCAGCTCCTCCGCGTGCCGGTAGGTGCGCTGGGCGAGCAGGCCCCGCACCCGCTCGTTCGTCGGGTCGTGGCCGTACGCGCAGCGCAGCCACCGCTCGGCGTCCGGGAAGTGGTCGGGCGCCATGTCGGCCATCGCGGCCGCGCAGTGCACGTCGATCATGGCGTCGAGCACCTCGGCGTGCGCCGGATGCGCGGTGGCCTCCTGCCAGGCCAGATGGGACGCCTGCACGGCGTGCTCGTACTTGCCGAGTTTCAACAGGGCGTCGGCACGGGCGAGCCGGTGCCGCGAGGCGTCCCCCCACGCAGTGTCGCCCCCCGCGCCGGGACCGGTCCCGGCGTCCTGCGCCGCGTGCTCCTCCGGCCCGCCCTGCTCCGGGACCCGGCCCGGGCCCCTGTCCGCGTACCCGCCCTCGCCCTGCCGCGACGGCTCACCCTCACCCCGTCGCGACTCCCCGCCCTCGCCCGTCAGCCCGGCGAGCAGCTCCCGGGCCTCCGCCACGATGTCCCGGAGCAGCGCCACCGCCTCCTGGCGGCGCCCCTGCCCGGCGAGCTCCCGTGCCCGGTCGACGTCCCGCCGCACCGCGCCCGGCGTGTCGTCGGGGCCGAGCAGGGTCGCGGCGAGGGACGGCGTGTCGGCGAGCGTGTCACGGCCGGGGTCCGCGGCCTCCAACGGCCCCTCCTCCAGGGCCGCGTGACCGGACGACGAGGCGCCGCCGCCCGCGAGCCGCACCGCGTGCTTCAGGGCGCCGAGCGCGAGCAGCTCCCGCGGCCCGTGGGCCGTGCGCCGCCCGAGCTCGGCGACGCCCGACCGCACCTGCTGCATCAGCGTGCCGCCGCCGACCAGGAGCAGCGTGTCCACGTCCGGCCTGCCGAGCGCGGACTCGGTGAGCAGCGCGTGGACGCGCCGCACCGTGCGGTGGACGTGCGGCTTCAGGAAGGCGTCCAGGTCGGGGCGCGTGAACCGCATGCGCAGCGCGGGCCCGGAGCCGAGGTCGAGGGTGAGCGCCGCGACGTCGTCGGCGGACCCGTCGGCGCCGCCCAGGGACTCGCGCGCCTCCTGGGCCCGCTCGCGCAGGCCGAGCCACGCGTCCGCGCCGCCGCCGGTCACCGACGCGGGCCCGCGGTGCGCCCGCAGCAGCCGGACCGCGGAGGCGAGCGTGGCCTCGTCGAACGCCCGGCCGCCGGAGGTGGGCGCCCCGTCGTAGCCGAGCGCCCGGTAGTGCCCGCGCACGCCGCGCACCAGGCCCGTCTCGAAGCCCTCGTACCCCATGCCGTACACGAGGAACGTGCCGCTGTCCCGGTCCGTCGTGTGCCCCATGACCGCGGCGAGCGAGTCGCTGACGAGCCGCACCGGCGCGAGCCCGGCCTGCTGCGCGGCGTCGCGCAGGGCCTGGCGCTGCGCCGACTGGAAGGCCGCGGGCACACTGATCACCGTCTGCGCGAGAGGCCCGGACGCCCGCGCCTCGACCCGCTCGCGCAGCTCCCGCAGCATGCCCGCGACCACCGCGTCCACCTCCGCCGTACGGCCCCGCCACGGCACCGAACGGCCGCTGCCGAGCAGCGACTTGAGGCTCGGGAACACCACGGGCAGGACCCCCGCGACGGCGGGCGCGCACACCAGCCACGGCCAGTCGCCCACCGGCAGGTCGAGCCGCCGCACCGGCTCGCCGGGCGCGGCGAACAGCGCCCGCACTCCGGTGGCCCCGAAGTCGACGCCCAGGCTGACCCGGTCCGCGGCCGCCCCCGCCGGTCCCTTCATCCGCCCGCCGAGTCGTCGGGGACCTGGAGGATGCCTCCGTAGTCCTTCTTGTTGGGCAGCGACGGCACCGCGCGCTCGGAGTAGGCGACGGCGATCAGGCTGCGCAGGTTCTTCGCCTGCTCGGCGGTCTGGATGCGGTTGCCCTGCCGGTGGGCGGCCTTGACCTGCTCCACGGCCTCGCTGATCGCCTTGACCGTCTCCAGCGGCGCGCCCTCGGAGGCCAGTTCGGCCTGCCGGAACTGGCTGGCGAGCCCGCACTGGTGGTACATGTCGTCGAGGAGCAGCTCGGTGAGGCGCTTGTACTCGCCGCTGTCTCCCATCTCCACGGCCCGCTGCGCCTGCGCGACATCGCGGCGCACCTTCATCACCTGCGTGTGCTCGATGTACGTGCCGTACCGCTTCAGGAAGTGCTGGGCCTCGCGCTCGGCGAGCCCCAGCTCCTCGCGCAGGACCGCGCTGTCCACCTCCTGCTCGGTCTCCGGCGGCGGCATCCGCGGCTTCTCGCGCCGCGGCGTCGCCTCCAGGACCATGTCGGTGCCGCGCACGCTGATGCGTACGGTGATGATGCGGTCCGCCGAGTAGTTGAACGACACGTCCACGTGCCGGTTGATCTCGATCTCCTGCGGCAGCTCGAACTCGACGACGCCCTGCTCGTGGTTCTCGCTCGCCACATGGCTGTCGCCCTCGTACACCGGCACCCGGATCAGGCGGCTGTCCGTCGCGTGGAACGTGCGCTGGCGCGGCTCGGGCAGCGGGTACGGCGAGCCCGCCGGGATGATCGGCACGAACACGTCGCGCTGTGCGCCCCTGATCGCGGCGATGCCCATCGCCATGGGCGTCGACTCGAAGAGCCCGGTGGAGCCCACGGGCCGCGCGTTGACCAGGCTCTGCCCGCAGGCCGCGCACGCCTCGGCGGCGTACTCGTTGGTCGTCAGGCACGCGGGCGCCGGGCACTCCACGCCGTTCAGGGTCTCGGCGAGCACGCCCGCGCCGTAGGCCACGCACTCCATGGGGTTGATGTTGCGGCGCACCTTGTCGCTGCCGAAGTACTCCTCCACCGCCTCGTACACCGGCCGCGTCAGCGTGCCGCCGCCGACGAGCAGCACGTCCGAGATGTCGGCGGGGGTCAGCTCGTAGCCGGACAGGGTCTCCTTGACCAGGTCCATGGTGCGGGCCACAAGCGGCCGGATCAGCTCCTGGAACTCGTCGCGCGTGAGGGCCATTTCGACGTCGACGATGCCTTCGGGGCCGCGGTACGCCGCCGGGATCACGATGTACGTCTCCGGCAGCTCGTTCAGCTCCCGCTTGGCGGCCTCGGCGGCCTTCTTCGCCTGGAACAGGAACTCCTTGTCGCCGACCGGGTCGACGCCCCGCTCCTGCCGCATCCACGCGATGATCCGCTCCACGATCGCCAGGTCGAAGTCGTCGCCGCCCAGCCAGATGTCCCCGGCGGAGCGGAGCACCTGGAACTGGCTGTGGCCCTCGCGGTCCTTGACCGTGTTCAGGACGGAGATGTCGAAGGTGCCGCCGCCCAGGTCGTAGACCAGGACGCGGCTGCGCGCACCGCCCGGCTTGTGCAGGCCGAACGCCACCGCCGCGGCCGTCGGCTCGTCGACGATCTTCTTCACCACCAGGCCCGCACGCTCGGCCGCCTCGCGCGTCGCGGCGCGCTGCGCGTCACGGAAGTACGCCGGGACCGTGATCACGGCGTGCGTGACCTGCTCGCCGAGCGTGCGGGCCGCGTCCCGCACCACCTTGTCGAGGATCACGCTGGAGATCTCCGCCGGTGGCCGGGTGCGCCCGCCGAGCACCACATGGGCGCGCGGGTCGTCGTCGGGGCCCGTCACGATCTCGTAGCTGAGCCGGTCGCGGGCCTGCGCCACCGACGTGTCCGCGAAGTCGCGGCCCATCAGGCGCTTCACGGACACGATGGTGTCCTTGGGCTGGCGCACCGCCCAGTTGAGGGCGTCCTCGCCGACGAGCGTCTGCTCCTTGCCGTCGCGCCGCACGAGCCCGACCACCGACGGCGTGAGCCGGTCGCCCTTGCTGTTGGTGAGGACCGCGATGTCGTCGCGGTGCGGATCGTGGGCGGCGACCGCGCTGTTCGTCGTGCCGAGGTCGATCCCGATGGCCTTCATCCGTGGGTGGTTCCTTCCTGGCTCTCCGGGTGTCCTTCGTCCGTGCCGTCCGCCGCCGCGACGGCCACCCGGGCGGCGCGCAGCACGTGCCCCCGGTATCGATACCCGCGCCGGATCACCTCAAGGACCTCGTCGGCGGCGGCTCCGGGCGGCGCGGGGCGCACGTCGACGACGTGGTGCGTGGCCGGGTCCGCGCGCTCCCCGACGCGCCCGAGCACGTCGAGCCCCTCGTCCGCGACGGCCGACTCCAGCTGCCGGGCGACGAGTTCGACGCTCCGGTGGTACGCCGCCGGGTCCGCGGGCGCCCCGGCGGCGAGCACTCTGTCCAGGGCGTCCAGCGCGTCGGCGCACACGAGGAGCAGCCGTTCGGCGTGCGCGCGGTGCGCGGCGTCGCGGGCGGCGAGCGCCTTGGTTCCCTCGTACGCGGCGACGGCGGCGGCCGCCGTGGGGTTCCGGTCGGGTGGGGTCATGGCGCGCCCTGCCTCACGTACGGGAAAGATCGGCGGGGCCGGCGGGGCAGCCGTCGAAGCGGACGAGGGTGTCGACGAGCCGGGCCACGTCCTCGGCGGACAGCGGCTCCCCGCCGTCCGTGTCGTCCGCGCCGTCCATGCCGTCCGCGCCGGCCGCGGCGTCGAGCAGCGCGTCGACCTCCGCCACGGCGCCCGGCAGTTCGGCGGCGAGGTCCACGTCGTACCGGAACAGGTCGGCGAGCATCCGGCCGCGCACGGTCCGCAGCTCGTCCCAGGCCGCCTGCGTGACCGGCGTCATGAGCCGCCGCGCGAGCAGCTCGAACGGCACGTCCTGCATCGCCGTGTGCGTGGTCCACGGGGTCACTCCGGCCGGGGCGAGCGCGTCGTACGGGCACGGGGGGCCCGCGGCCGACGGGTCCTTGATCACGGGGTGCCGTCTCCTTCGGGGTCGGGGTCGGGGTCTTCGGGGTCGGGGTCTTCTGGGGTGGCGTCTTCGGTGGTGGGGGCGTCGGTGGTCAGGGCGGTGAGCCAGCGGGCCACCGCGTCGAGCAGGGCCCGGCGGACGCGGGCGGACATGGGGTCCGCGCGGGTGGCGCGGATCAGGTGGTGCAGGGCCTTGCGCACGTCGCCCTTGGCGAGCTCGGCCTCCGCGCGGTCGGTGAGGTCGGCGGCCCAGGACGCCAGGTCGTCCTCGTCGGGCGGCGGCTCCGCGCCGTCGCTGCGGATGATGTCGCCCATGCCCGCGACGCCCAGGTCGGTGGCGAGCATCCGGTCCAGCTCCTCCAGGGCCTCGCCGAGCGTCTCGCGGTAGTTGTGCGTGAGGGCCTGGCCGAGCCCGACGTCCAGGAGGCCGAGCGCCTCGTGCAGCAGGCGCAGGCGCACGGGCAGTGCGTCGGAGCGCTGGTCGAGGGTGAAGACGAGGGCGCGCGCCAGGTTGTCGCGGGCGTGGTTGGAGGCCGGGTTGAGGGCGAGGGCGCGGCGCAGATCGGCCTCCGCGCCGTACACGTCGGAGCGCATGCCGTGCTTGGTGCGGGTGTAGCCGCGCCACACGCCCCGCATCGAGTACAGCGACGAGAGCCGCCCGTCGAGCTGGTCGCGCACCTCCCGCTCCAGCGGGTGCAGGACCGGCGGCACCGCCTCGACGAGCGCGATCGCCTCGTCCAGCACGCCGCCGCGCCGGGCCCGCGGCTCGTCGGTGAGCGCCTCGACCCGGCCGAGCACGGTCCGCACGACCGCCTTCTTCGCGCGCGCCGTCATCCCCGCGCGCTGGGCGACGCCCACGAGCCGCTCCCACTGCTCAAGGGCCCGGCCGAGGCCGCCCTCGCCCTCGGTGAGCGCGGAGCGGGACAGCTCGAGGCGCACCCGCACGGCGAGTTCGACACCGTCCTGGAGCAGCCGGGCGTGCCGGTGCGGCAGCTGCACGTACGCCGGATTGCGGCGCAGGACGTCCTGGCAGTGCGCGCAGTCCGCGATGTGCCGGCGCGGGTCGGGCGCGGCCGCCGGGCCCGCGCAGTCCGCGGGGAGCGTGGTGAGCGTCGGGAAGGACGGCAGCGCCCGCAGCGCGGGCTCGAACTTGTGCACCGCCGACAGGACCAGGCCCTGCGCGAGCTCCGAGAACGCCCAGCGCAGCTCGCGCACCGCGTACTCGCCCGGGTCCTTGCCGTCCTTCGCCGCGGCGTCCAGGTCGGCGGCGAGCGCGGCCAGCGGCAGCTGGAGGTCGAGCAGGCGCAGATAGTGCGGCCCGCAGGCGAGGGCGCCGCGCGCCCCGGGGACGCCGGGCAGGCCGCCCACGTCCTTCAGGACCCGCGCCCCGCCCAGCTCGGCCTCCAGGAACGCCGCCAACTCCTCGTACCTCTCGGCCTGTTGGGGGCGGTCCTGCTCGGTGTGGCGCTGCTCGTACGCGGACAGCTGGCCGAACAGATCACGGCTCAGCTCCCAGCGGAGCCGGGTCAGGTCGTCGGCGGTCAGCTCCCGCTCGTAGGCGGCGGCGCGCTCGGCCCGCCAGTCGTCCCAGTACGCGTCGTCGCTGAGCAGCGTCGCCCAGTAGGCGAGCGCCGCCTCCCAGACGCGCACCGCGTGCTCCCAGGCGCCGCTCTGCTCCAGCTCCTGCGCCTGCCAGAGGCGGGCCACGGCGAGGCCGTGCACGACGGCCATGTCGCCCGGTGCGGCCGCGAGGCGCCGCTCCCACTCGGCGGCGGCCGCGTCCCGGCCGCGCGCGAGGAGCAGCAGCAGCGGGGCGTCCTTCGGGAAGCGCCCGCACAGCGCGTCGACGAGGCCGGGGCCCGCCTGTTCGTCGTCCGGCGACAGCGACGCGAGCGCGTCCCGCAGCGCCCGAGGCTCGTGCCAGCGGTACAGCAGCGCGTCCAGCTGGAGCCGCCGCCCCGGAAGCCGGAGCCGGTCCCAGGCGACGCGCTCCGACCAGGTCATGCCGCCGCGCTCCAGGAGCGTGTACGAGGCGTCGCTGACGGCGGCCATCGACACCCCGGGATGGACACCGGCCTCGCGCAGCGCGAGATACGGGAACGTGGCGTCGCGCAGCGCGAACGGGTCGGCGGCCAGCGGTGCGTGTGTCAGGCCGTCGGCCCAGGGCAGGAGGTCGAGCAGGCGCCGCAGCCTGCGCCGCCGCACCCCGGCCCGGTCCAGCCGCCCCTCCGCACGGCCGTACGCGGCGACGGCGTCGCTCCACCGCCCCTCCGCCTCCAGCAACCTCCCCTCGGCGTACGCGAGATGCGCCGCCGAGTCCCGGTGTCCCGGGCAGCCGCGGAAGGCGTCCGCCGCCTTCTGCCACTCCTGGTGGGCGTCGGCGAGCCGCCCCCGCGCGTACGCGGCGATCGCGGGCGCGTCCCGGTGGTCGCCGAGGGCCGCGGCCGCCGTCACGACGGCCGCCCACTCGCCGTCGGCCTCGGCGGCCCGCAGCCGCGCGTACCGCCCGCGCGCCGCGCAGTCCCCGTCCGCGAGCTCCTCGTACACCTCGGCACACCCCCGCCAGGCAGCGGCCCCCACGGCCCGCTCCTCCTCAACACGGGCCCGCGCATACCGCCGCCGCAACGGAACGTCCGCCCACCCGTCGGCCAGCACGGCGTAGACCCTCAGGGCGTCACTCCAACGGGAGGCGTCCTCGTGGGTGCGGGCGAGGGCGTAGAGATAGAGGTGCAACGGCTCGTGGCCGCCGGGGCCGGGGCCGGGGTGGGGCCGGGGGTGGTACGGGGGTGCTGGGGGCGGGGCTGTGGCGGGGGCTGGAGTCGGGGTGCAGGTTGTGTCTGTGTGGGGTGCGCTGTTTGCGTGTCGGGGGCTGTTGGGGCTGTTGGGGCTGTTGGGGCTGTTGGGGCTGTTGGGGGTGATGGCTGGGGCGGCGCCGGGGGTGCGGTCTGGGGGGTTGTTCGGGGTGCCGGAGGGGGTGCCGTTGGGGGAGTCGCTTGGGGTGCGGCCTGGGGTGTCGATCGGGATACCGGCAGGGGTGCCCTCGGGGGTGTCGCCCGGGGTGCCGCCTGGAGCGTTATCTGGGATGCCGGTGAGGGGGCTGTCGGGGGAGTCGCTTGGGGAGATGGCGGGGACGCCGCTCGGGGTGTCGTCGGGGGTGGGGTCCGGGGTGCGGTCTGAGGTGTCGCCTGGGGAGCAGTCCGGGGTGTTGCCCGGGGTGCCGTCCAGGGAGTCGCCGGGGGCGTTGGCCGGGCTGCTGCCGGGGGCGTTGCCTTGGGTGCCTTCCCAGGCGCTGCCTTGGGTGTCGCTGTGGGTGTGGTCCGGGGTGTTGCCGGAGGCGATGGCCGGGATGCCGCCGGGCGCGTCGCCTTGGACGTCGTCCCGGGCGTCGCTCGGGGAGTCGTCGGGGGTGCTGGTCGGGGTGCGGTCTGAGGTGACGCCCGGGGTGTGGTCCGGAGCGGCGTCCGAGATGTTGCCGGGGGTGCTGGCCGGGATGCTGTCTGGGGCGTCGTCTCGGGTGCGGTGCCGGGCGCTGCTTGGGGTGTCGCTGCGGGGGCGGTCCGGGGTGTCGCCGGGGGCGTTGGCCGCGCTGCCGCCTGGGGCGTTGCCTTGGGTGCCTTCCCAAGCGCTGCCTTGGGTGTCGCTGCGGGTGCCGTGCCGGGCGCTGCCTCGGGTGTCGCTGTGGGTGCGGTCCCGGGTGTGGTCCGGGGTGGCGTCTGGGGTGTTGCCGGGGGTGCTGGCCGGGGTGCTGTCTGGGGCGTCGTCCCGGGTGCCGTGCCGGGCGCTGCCTGGGGCGTCGCTTTGGATGGTCTGCCGGGCGCCGCCGGGGGTGCGGGCCGAGGTGTGGCCGGAGGTGCTGGCCGAGGTGTCGGGTGTGAAGGCGCGGGCGTAGATGTCGCGGGCCTTCGGCCAGTCCCCGCGTGCTTCCGCCCTGCGGCCCTCCGCCTTGCGGCGCAGTGCGGCGACGGTGCCCTCGCGGGCCGTGTCCGGGACGTCGGCGAGCAGCCCCGACGCCGCCGCCCAGTCACGCCGTTCGTCGACGGCCACCCGCGCGCGGGCGTACAGCCTGCGCGCCCCCACCTCCCCTCCCGCGTACGCGTCCGGAAGCCGGCCGAACCCGTCGATGACACCGTCCCAGTCCTCCCGCGCGTCGGCGGACCGCCCCCGCGCGTACAGGAGTTGATCGGCCACGTCCTCGAAGTCCCCGGACAGGACCGTGAGATACGAGACCGCCCCGACCCAGTCCCGCGCCTCGCCGCAGAGCCGGGCCTGCGCGTAGGCCCAGCGGGCTTCGGTGTCGGCGTGGGGGCCGACCCGGCCCCCGGGGGCGGCGGCGCTCCGCGGGGCGCCGTACGGCCGACACTCGGCGAACGCCGCCACCGCCGCGCCCCAGTCGCCCTCGTCGGCCGCCGCCCGCCCGCGTGCGTACGAGGCCCGCGGCGCGATGTCGGCGAGCAGCCCGGCCCCGGAGACCGGGAGGGCTCCGCCGCTCAGTCCCCCTGGGCCCCCGCCCGGCCCTCCCGCCACCGCCGCCGACCCGACGGACCCACCCACCCCGTCGACCGAAGCCACCAGCGCCCCGCACACCCCGTACGCCGCGGCGGCCCCCGGCCAGTCACCCGCGGACTCCGCCGTCCTCGCCTCCACGTACGCCGTGCGGGCGGCGATGGCCCGGTCGTCGGGGCGGAGTGCGCGGGCCTCGGACAGGGCTCGGGCGGCGGTGTCCCAGTCGCCCTGGAGGTGGGCCCGGTCGGCGGTGGCGAGGGCCTCGGTGAGGTGGAGTTCGGCGCGGGCGGCGGCGAGGCGGGCGTGCGCCTCCGCGAAGCCGGTGCCCGCGGCGACCACCTCCTCGTACAGGGAGATCGCACCGTCCCAGTCGGCGACGGCCTCCGCGGCGCGGGCGCGCTCCATCAGCTCGGCGGCGATCCGCAGCCGCTCCGCGCGGACGCCGAGCGGTCCGGGCAGCGGATGCGGCAGCGCGGCCCGGACCACGGCGAGCTGCGCCGCGGCGGCCGCCCCGTCGTGCCCGGCGGCGAGCAGCGCGCACAGCTTCTCCAGGTCGGGCCAGGCCAGTTCGAACGCGGCCTCGGCGCGCAGCCGCCGCTGCTCGTCCTCGTACTGCCGCGTCGGCGTCCGCAGGATGCGCTGCACCTGCGCCCACCGCCCGCGCTCCCGCTCGAACCGCGCCGCGCCGATCAGCGTGGTCGCGTCCACGTGCCCGACCGGGCTCTGGAAGGCGCGCAGCGCGTCCGCGCCCTCGCGCAGCGGGTCGGCGACCGCGCCACCGTCGTCGCGCACCTCGCGCGCCTTGAACAGCCACCCGTGCCGATAGCCCTCGTGCAGGAACAGCGCGGGCGTCGCCCACTCGACGGCGGTGTGCTGCGGCAGGTGCGTGATGCGGCGCCGCGCCGCGGTCACGGACTCGTCGACGGTCCGGTTGGCGGCGAGCCCCTTCATCAGCTCGGGGCTGAAGCGCCCCGCGGAGACGTCGCTGACGCGCCCCCGCATCGCCACCACCGCGGGCACGCCCCCGCCGATCAGCGCCTGCGCGAGCCCCGAGAACGGCTCGGCGTGCACCCCGTCAGGGCCCGAACTGTCCGCCCCGGAGCAGAGGTTGAGCACGGCGAGCCGCAGCCGAGGCGCCTTGAGGAGAATGCCGCTGAGCAGATCGGCGGGCACCCGGTCGACACCGCCGGACTCGGTCTCCAGGCAGACGACGCCCTTGCCGATCTCCTCGTCGTACGTCCCGTGGGCGATGAGTAGCACGGCCGTCGGCAGGTCGCCGAGCGCGCCGAGCGCCGACTCCAGACGCTCCCGGGTTGCGCCCTCGACGACCGTGGTGCGCACGGCGACCTCGGGCAGCTCCTGGCGCAGCGCGGCCACCTCCGCGGCCGCCCGCAGCGGCGGGCCCGCGGCGGGCGGCGACGCGCAGACGACGAGCAGCCGGATCAGGCTCGGCTCGTCCGCCGGGTCCGGCAGGCGCTGTCCGAGCGGTCCGCCGGGCAGCGAACGCACCAGCGAGTAGCCGGGGTTGAGGGCGAGCGACTGCTGCGGCAGGCCCGGCGGCGCGCACAGTGCCTCGACCGGCAGCTCGCGCAGGCGCGGCGGCAGGTCGAAGCGCAGCCGGAGCCCGCGCGCGGGGCGCATGCGCTGGGCGAGGTCGAGGGCGGTGGCGAGACAGGCCCCGGCGGACCCGGCCTGCCCGCCGAACCCGTCTTGCCCGGCGAACCCGGCCTCTCCGAAGGGGCCGGTCTCTCCGAAGGGGGCGGTCTCTCCGAAGGGGGCGGTCTCCCCTCCGGACCCGGCGTCCCTGGTGGACCCGGCCTCCCCGAAGAGGCTGGCTTCCCCGAAGGACTTGGCCCTTCCGGTGGCCCGGGCCTCTCCGAAGGACCTGGCCTCTCCGTAGGGCCTTGGCTCTGCGGCGGACCCGGCCTCCCCTTCGACCCTCGCCCCCTTGCCAGGCGCCCCGGCCCCTCTGTCGCCCCCGGCCTCCCCGCCGGACCTGGCTCCCCTGTCGACCCCGGCCTCCCCGGAGGCGCCGAACAGCAGCCGGTACACCTCGCGGCCGAGCCGCCGCAGCTGTTCGGCCGTGTGGGCCTCGCCCATCGGGGCGAGGCCGAGTTCCGCGTCGATCAGCCGGTCCCACCGCGCGCGGAACGCCGCGGGTTCGCCGTCCACGGCGACGACGTCGAGAGCGCAGGACGGCCCGCTCACGGCCACGAGGCAGTGGGACGGGCCGATGGCGCGGACCCGGATGCGCAGTTCCTCGTACTGGAGCACCGTCGTCGCTCACCTCCCGCTCTCGTCGAACTGCTCGCGCACGAAGTCGAGTTCGGACTGCGCCCGGCGGCGCTCCTCCTCGATCTCCGGGTCCTCGGGGAAGTGGGCGAGCGCGGCGGTCAGCGCCTCGACGGCCTCCTCCAGGGCGGTACGGGCGCCGGACAGGCTGCCGGAGCCCCAGCGCCGCAGGGCGAGGCCGCGCAGCACGATACCGAGGCTGATCTGCGTGCGCTGGACGTGGGGGCTGAGTGCCACCGAGCGCCGCAGGTCCTCCGCGGCCGCGTCGAGGTCGGGGTCGGGGTCCTCGCGGTTGGCCTCCTCGATGCCGCGGTGGGCGAGCACACGGGCCAACTGGCCGTCGATGCGCGGCCGTTCGTTGGCGCCGATGACGGAGCGCGCCGTCTCCAGGGTGGTCACGGCGCGGGTGAGGTTCCTGGCGCGGCTTGCGTCCTTGGCGGCGGCGAGCGCGAGACCGACGATCCGAGCCTGGGTGGGCCGGTACCGCGCCAGCTCCCTGCTGTGCACCAGGGCGCGGCGCCAGCAGGTGGCGACGGCGGCGAAGTCGGGGCACGGCGAGACGAGTTCGTCGTTCCCGAGGGCGATCCGGGCGTGCAGGGCGAGGTCCCGCGCGTCCCGCGCGAGCCGGTCGCGGCGGTCGGGGAACCCCGCGTAGCCCGGGTTCAGCTCGTCGAAACGGGCACAGTCCGCCTCGCACACGGCCACGGCACGGCCCCGCGCCCGGCACTCGGGACACCGCAGCTCGGTGAGCGCGGCGAGCGCGTCACCGGGCAGCCCCTGATCCACCTGCATACGGGCGAAGCCGAGTTCGGAAAAGCAGTGGACGAGCTCAAGGTCCCCCGGGCGGGCGGCGGCGAAGGCGCCGAACTCCCGCACCCTGCCGAGCGCGACGACGCGCAGCGGTCCACCGAGCAGGGGCGCGCCACCGAGCACGGGCGTGCCGCCCGGGGCCGCGGAGAGCTCGCCCGCCGGGCGCGGGAGCCCGCCCGCCTCCGCGAGTACCCGCGCGGCCTCGGCCTCGCGGTGGAGCAGCGCGTCGGGCGGCACCCGGGCGTCCGTGTCGGCTCCCTCCGCGAGGAACCGCGCGAGGCGGTCCCGGAGGGCGGTGCGCAGCACGGGCACCAGCGTCGCCGCCACCTCGGTGCCGTACCGCCGCCCGGCCCCGCGCCGCGCCCGCTCCCAGAAGGCGTCCGCGTACAGCAGGGCACCCCAGGCGCCCACGCATCCGTCGCTCCTGGAGGGCGAGTTGGTGAGGGCGACGGCCAGGGTGTGCGTGACGCGGTGGTCGGAGGGGTCGTGCCGGGTGGCGTCGTCGAGCAGGTCGACGGCCACGTCGCGGTGGCCGCCCGCGGCGAGGGCGGTGGCGTACAGCGGTACGAAGGCACCGCGGTGGCGGGCGAGCCGCCAGGAGGCGGCGAGCAGCGCGGCCGCCCGCTCCCAGTCCGGTACGTCACCCGCGAGCGCGGCGAGCGCGGCCTTCCGCAGACGCAGTGCGGTGTCCCGCGCGCGACCGCCGAGCGCGTCGAGGAGCCACCGCCCCTCGTGGTCGAGCACCCCGTCCCGCTCCGCCGTGCGCAGATCGTCGAGGGCGGCGTCGTACCTGCCGGACTTGGCGCGTACGTAGGCGCGTTGGACGATCGCGCGGGGGTGGTCGAGGGCCTGGGTGAGGTGCTCGTCGGCGGCTGCGAGATCACCGCCGCGGGCCAGCGCGCACCCGGCCCAGTACAGCGCCCCGGAACCCCCGGGATCGGCGGCCCGGGCCCGCCGGAACTCCTCCAGGGCCTGCCCGACACCGCCTTCGGCAAGCCGGACGCGCCCGAGCCCGATACGGGCACGGGCGCCGACGACGGCGCGCGCCGCCACCTCCGGGCCACCCGCGAGGCCGCCCCCGACGATCGGTTGGACCTCGGCCTCCGCGTCAGCTCGGGCGCTCGGCTGGGCCCGGGGATCTGTGTCGGTGTCGCTTTGCGTATCGGTCCCGGTGTTCGGCTGGGGCGCGGTCTCCGCGCCTGCCCCGGCGCCCGGCTGGGCCCCGGGTTCCGTGCCGGTCCCGCTGTCCGCGTCGGCCCGGGTGCCCGGCTGGGCTCGGGTGGCCGCTTCGGTCCCGGTGCCCGTGCTGGTGTCGGTGTCCGTGAGGGTGCCGACGTGCGCCTCGGTCCCGGCCTCCCCGTAGGCGTCAACGCCGCCTTCGGCTCCGGTGCCCGTGGCAACAGGGGCGACAGGTGGGCCCTCCGCAGCGGCCCCGGAACCGCCCTCCACAAGCCTCAGCGCCAGCGTGAAGCACCGCTCCGCCGCCGCGCGATCCCCGCTCTCCAGGGCCGCCTCGCCCTCCTCGCACGCCGCCTCCGCCGCGGCGCAGGCGCCTGTGCCCGCGACGGACGCCCCCTCGCCGTCGGCCCCCGCCGACCCCGCTCGCGAACCCACGTCCCACAAGCCCCCGATCAACGGCCGTGACGGCCGGTCAGCCCGCGGCCTCGTCCAACTCCGAGCGCCAGCGGCCCTGGTGGCGGTCGTAGTGCAGCGGCCCCACCTCGAAGGCGGACAGGTCGAGGGCCAGCAACTGCTCATACGCCACACCGGGCAGGTCCGGTTCCAGGACGATGCTGAGGCCACTGCGGTCGTCCCGCAGGACGAGGGGGCGGGGCGCGGTGCCGGCGCGCCGCGGGATCCGGCCGACGGCGCCCTTGAGGGCCGCGTACGCGTCCCGTACGGCCTCCGCGCCCAGGCCGCCGAGGAACGCCTGGAGCGGCAGCGAGGCGAGTACGAGCCAGGGGATGTCGCCCGCGCCGCGGTGGCCGACGGCGCGGCGCACGCGGGCCGTACGGACGCCGAGGCCGTCGAGCGCCGCCACCAGGTCCTGGCCGAGGGCGTCGGGGACCTCCTGGTCCAGCAGGAGTTCGGCGCGCAGTGGCGGTGCGTGGGGCGGCGGTGCGTGGGGCGGCGTGGACGACATGAAGGCGGCGTTCCCTTCCAGGAGGCTCCAAGGGTCGTGGCATCCAGAGGAGTTGCGGAATCCGCAGCCTAGGGGCGGCACCCGCGCCCGCGCGGGGAAACCCCGATCTCCGCCCCGCCGGACCCCGTTGAGCGGATCCCGCTCACCCATTTTTCCGGAATAGGCGATTCATGGAACTTTAGTGCTGCGTCGGGAGTCTCTCTGAGTGACCGCTGAACCACAGCTGTACACGGGGGTGTTCCACCATGACCGACATCGACGTTGGCGTGGATGCCGACTTCGACGCAGAGACAGAGACCGAAGAGACAGAGACCGAATCGGCAACGGGGGCGGACGGGCGCGAACTCGACCCGTACGTGGCCAAGTTGCCCGTCCCGCCCGTCCTGAGGCCCGCCGGGGGCGACGTACGCGAAGAGACGGAGATCGCCGTCCGCCCGACCTGGGTGCGGCTGCACCCGCAGCTGCCGCCCACGCTGATGTGGGGGTACGAGGGCTCGGTGCCGGGCCCCACCATCGAGGTGCGCCGCGGCGAGCGCGTACGGATCGCGTGGACCAACCGCGTCCCCAGGGACACGGAGTTCCCCGTCACCGCGGTGGAGGTGCCGGCCGCCGCGCCGCCGCCCACCACGCAGCCGGGCCGCGGCGGTGTCGAGCCCAACAAGGACGTGGCCGCCCTGCCCGCCTGGACGGTCACGCATGTGCACGGTGCGCAGACGGGCGGCGGCAACGACGGCTGGGCGGACAACGCCGTGGGGTACGGCGACGCCCAGCTGTCCGAGTACCCGAACGACCACCAGGCGGTGCAGTGGTGGTACCACGACCACGCGATGAACATCACGCGGTGGAACGTGTACGCGGGCCTGTACGGCACGTACCTGGTGCGGGACGACGAGGAGGACGCCCTTCAACTCCCCTCGGGAGACCGGGAGATCCCCCTCCTGCTCGCGGACAGGAACCTGGACACGGACGAGGACGGCCGCCTCACGGGCCGCCTGCTGCACAAGACGATGATCGTCGACCCGAAGAACCCGGAGACGGGCAAGCCGGTGTCCCTGCCCTTCACGGGCCCGTACACGACGGTCAACGGCCGCATCTGGCCGTACGCGGAAGTGCCCCCGGCCTGGCACCGCTTCCGCCTGGTGAACGCGTCCAACGCCCGCACGTACGACCTGGTCCTCGTCGACGAGGACAACAAGCCGGTGCCGGGCGCGATGTACCAGATCGGCAGCGACGGCGGCCTGCTGCCGCGCCCCGTACCCATCGACTTCGGCGGCCCGGGCGACCCGATGCCCACGCTGCCCGTCGCGCCCGCCGAGCGGTTCGACCTGCTCATCGACTTCCGGGCGCTCGCGGGCAAGCGCGTCCGCCTGGTGAACAAGGGCCCGAACGCGGCGCCGGGCGTGCCCGACCCGGCGGGCGACGTGCGCTATCCGCACGTCATGGAGTTCCGCGTCGGCAAGGGCCGCGCCCCGGACTCCTTCCGGCTGCCCGAGGTCCTGTCCGGCTCGTTCCGGCCGATCGGCCACGGCGTGCCGCACGGCCACCGCCTGGTCGTCCTCACGCCGCCCGCCACCAAGGGCGGCGGCGGACACCCGGAGATGTGGGAGATGGTGGAGGTGACGGGCTCCGTCCAGGTCCCGGCCGACGGCATCATCCAGGTGCGCGGCCCCGACGGCGCGACGAAGACGTACCGCAGGATCGCCCGCACGTTCAACGACGGCCTCGGCTTCACCATCGCCGAGGGCGCGTACGAGCAGTGGAGCTTCCTCAACCTCGCGGTGCGGCCGAACGTCACCCACCCGATGCACATCCACCTGGCCGACTTCCAGCTCCTCGGCCGCGACACGTACGACGCATCGGGCTTCGACGTCACGGTCGGCGGCACCCGCGAGCCCATCGCCTTCGACCCGGCGCGGCCCATCCCGCTGGCGCCCAACGAGCGCGGCTGGAAGGACGTGTTCCGCGTCCCCGGCGGCCAGATGCTGCGCGTGATCGGCCGCTTCGACGGGGCGTACGGCCGCTTCATGTACCACTGCCATCTCCTGGAGCACGAGGACATGGGAATGATGCGGCCGTACGTGGTGATGCCGAAGGAGGCCCTGAAGTTCGACCACGGAGCCGGCCACGGAGGCCACGACGGGGGGCACGGGTGAGGTCGAGGGCGCGTCGGCTGCGGTATTCAAGCCCGTCCGGCGTTTGAGGACGAGCGCGCAGCGCGAAAGACGGGACCGGAGTCCTACGGCACCGGAACCGGCTCCGCGGCATGGCGCACGCCGGCCCGCGCCAGCGCCCGCACGATCGGATGCGGGCGCGACCCGTCACCCCGCAGCTCCGGCTGGAACAGGGTGGCCAGGAAGAAGGGATGGCCGGGCAGTTCGGCGACGCGGACCTGGCCCTCCTCGTCGGCACCGGTGAGGCGAAGCCCGTGCTCGGTGAGCGTGGCCAGGTGGCGGGCGTCGCTCGGGCCGTACGAGCAGTGGTAGCGCTCCAGGGTCCGGTCGGCGCCGAGCACCGACTCCGCGAGCGAGCCCGGCGTGAGCCTCACCGTGCCCTCGTGGCCGACGAGGGAGCAGGCGAGCGGCCCGATCAGGAGGTCGTCGGCGTCCGGGTCGTTCTCGGCGTGCGCGACCCCGGTCAGGCCGCACACGTTGCGGGCGTACTCCAGGAGCGTGTGCTGAAAGCCGCCGCAGGTGCCGAGGAACGGGATGCCCTCCTCGCGCGCCGTGCGGATCGCCGCCAGGGCGCCCGCCTCGCTGCGGTACGGGCTGCCCGGAAGCACCCACACCGCGTCGAAGCCGGACACCGCGCCGGGCTCCTCGGCGTCCTCGGTCCCGATCCAGTACGCGTCGAGGACCAGGCCGTCGCGGAGGGCGAGCGCCTCCAGGAGGAGCGGCACGCGGGTGTGCGCGGTGACGTTGGGGGAGCGGTCGCCGACGAGGGCGATACGGGCCGTGGGGTTCTGGGCCGTGGGGTTCAGGGAGGTCATGGCGACCATCCTCAGCGGCGCCCCGCGTTCACGTCCAACGATGAAAACTGCACCCTCCATAAGCATCCGTGATGACCGTCTCCGGTGGGCATGGGTGATCCTGTCCGGCATGGATCCGCACCTGCTCCGCACGTACGTCACCGTGGCCCGCCTGGCGTCCTTCTCGGCCGCCGCCCGCGAGCTCGGCTACACCCAGTCCGCCGTCTCCCAGCACATCGCCGCCCTGGAGCAGGACCTCGGCGCCCCGCTGCTGACCCGCCGTCCCGTCGCGCCCACGCGCGCGGGCGAGCGGCTCCTGGAACACGCGGGCCCGCTCCTGCTGCGGCTCGACGCGGCCCGCGCGGAGGTCGCGGCGCTCGCGGGCGCACCGGACACCGGCCTCACGCTCGCCGCGACCCCGACGGCCCTGACCCCGCGGGCCCTCGGCGCGCTGCCGCCGACCGGTGTCACCCTGCGCGTGCTGCCCCGCACCTCCGTCCCGGAGGCGGTCGCGACGGGCGCCGCCCACCTGGGGCTCGTCGACGGCCTCGCCGCACCCAGCGACCCCCTGCGCGTCACCGACGTCGCGCCGCTCACCGCGCGCGGCATCGGCGAGGAGCCCGTGTGCGTCCTGCTGCCCACCGCGCACCCCCTCGCCCGCCGCACCGGACTGCGCCTCGGCGACCTCGCCGACGCCCGTTGGCTGGACGCGCCCGCCGCGGGCCTGCCCCTGGAGCAGCTGCGCGCGGCCGGCGGCAGCGCGGGCTTCCGCCCGGCCCTGCGCTACGACGGCACCGACGTCCGCACCCTCACCGCCCTCGCCGCGGCCGGGCACGGCCTCGCCGTGCTGCCCCGCTCCGCCGCCGTCGCGCCCGGCGCGGTGGCCGTCCCGCTGACCGAGCCGCGCGTCGTGCACCGCACCGAGCTGGTGCACACCGGCGCCCTGCGCGGCCCGGCGGCCGACTTCGCCGCGCGCCTGGACGTCACCCGTTCGTGAATCGTCGCGCGGTGTCACGCCGGGTAGAGCTGTGGCCGGAGGCGAGCCATGGAACAGACCGCGTTGCGTCCGAAGCCGATGCCGGGACATGAGCAGGACCCCGGCCGCGCACCCGCCAAAGACCCCAAGGGGCACCGCCCGCACGCCGCGCGCCGCCGCGGCAGACGTGTGGTCACGCTCCTGTTCGCCCTGCTCTGCGCGGTGGTCCTGGTCCTCGCGGGCGTGGGCATCGGCACGGTCGGCGCCACCGTCATCGGCATGAGCCGCCTCGCCGAGATGCAGCAGGGCGCCGCGAAGGGCGCGGGCGCCGCCGGGCAGCGGCCGGACGCTCCGGGGCAGGGCCCTGACGCGTCCGGCACCCCGCAGGGGACGCCCACCGGCAAGGCCCCGGTGACCGCCACGCCGTCGCGGCCGGAACCGCAGCTGGTCAGGGCCTCGGGTCCGCGCCCCGCCCTGGGCGTCGAGGCGGTCGACGCCCAGGGCCGCGACGGCGCCCTCGTCGTCGGCGTCCACCAGCCGGGGCCCGGGCACGCGGCGGGGCTCGTCCGCGGTGACGTGGTCGTGGCCTTCGCCGGGAACCGGGTGCGCTCGGCGGGCGACCTGGCGCGGGAGGTGGGCGGGGCGCGGCCGGGCAGAGCAGTCGCGCTGACGGTCCGTCATGCCAGTGGCGCGCGACAGGCGTTGTCGGTCACACCCGGCGTACTGACCTGAGTACCGGACTGCACCCGTGGGGTGCGGCGGCTCACACCACCCTGAAGTGCGTGGTCAACCGCCGCTCGTCGTCCAGGACATGGAAGGCGAGGCCCACCGGCGCGTCCAGGGACACCAGGCCCTCGCCCTCCCAGGGAAGGCGCAGCGTCGAGGTCACGCCGGGGCCCACGACGAGCGGCCGCCCGGCGAAGGTGGTCGCCGCGGGCGTGTGCGCGTGCCCGATGATCAGCGCGACGATCTCCGGGTGCCGTTCGACCAGGTCCGCGAGGGGCTCGGGGTGGCGAAGGCGCCAGGTGTCCAGGCGCGGGTGGTGCATCTCGACGGGGTGGTGGTGGAACGAGAGGAGCACCGGCGTCCGGCCGTTGAGCGCGTCGAGACGGTCCTTGATCCAGGCGTACGTCTCCTCGTCGATCAGCCCCTCGTCGCTGCCCGGCAGGCTGGAGTCGACCATCAGGATCTCGGTGTCGCCGACGCGGTGGGAGCGGTTCACCGGCGCGTCGGACGGGGGCTCGTCGAGGAGGCCGGTGCGGTAGGGCGCGCGCACGTCGTGGTTGCCGGGGCAGGTCAGGACGGGCCAGGGCGCGTCGGTGAACAGCAGGCGCGCGGCCTCCTTGTACTCGGACTCGGCGCCGTGGTCCGCGATGTCGCCGGTCACCAGGAGCGCGTCCAGCGTGCCGGGCAGCGTCCGCAGGTGGTCCAGGACGCGCTCGGCCCGCTCCGTCGCGCGCGGTGTCCCGTCCAGATGAAGGTCACTGATCTGGGCCAGTACCAGCATGGGCGTACGCCCCTCCCTGTCGCGCCCGCACCCGGACGCCCGGTTTAATGGATGCTGGGCATCTAACCATTAGTGTGGCGTCCGGAGAACAGCCACTCGGGAACAAGTGGCCTGTGACGTCCGGCGGGACGCGTGGAACGATGCCGGGGGAACCCGACAGACAAGATCCAGGACAAGATCCAGGACAAGAGCCAGGAGGCCCGATGACCGAGGCTGCGCCCGCGCCGTTCACCGCCGACGACTACCGCTCCCGCATGGACCGCGCCGCGCGCGCCGCCGCCGACGCGGGCCTCGCGGGCGTCCTCGTCGCGCCGGGGCCCGACCTGGTCTGGCTCACCGGCTACCGCGTGCCCGCCGACACCGAGCGGCTCACCCTGCTCGTGCTCGCCCCGGGCAAGGAGCCCGAGCTCGTCGTGCCCACCCTGGAGGCCCCGGACGCCGAACGCGCCGCGGGCGCCCCCGCGCTGCGGTTCCGGGACTGGACCGACGGCGTCGACCCGTACGACGTGACCGCGCCGCTGCTCGACAAGGGCGGCCGCTTCGCGGTGAGCGACAACGCCTGGGCGATGCACCTGCTCGGCCTCCAGCGCCGCCTTCCCGCCTCGTCGTACGCGTCGCTCACGGAGTCCCTGCCGATGCTGCGGGCCGTCAAGGACGCGGCGGAGCTGGAGCGCCTCGCCGCGGCGGGTGCCGCCGCCGACGCCACGTACGAGGAGATCAAGCAGGTGCCGTTCGCGGGCCGCACGGAGACCGACGTCGCCGGTGACCTCGCGGACCTGCTGCGGAAGTTCGGGCACGAGCAGGTGGACTTCACCGTCGTCGGCTCGGGCCCCAACGGCGCGAGCCCGCACCACGAGGCGGGCGACCGCGTCATCGAGCGCGGCGACATGGTGGTCCTCGACTTCGGCGGCCTCAAGCACGGCTACGGCTCCGACACCTCCCGCACCGTGCACGTCGGGGAGCCGTCCGCCGAGGAGCGGCGCGTCCACGACGTGGTGCGCGAGGCCCAGGACGCCGCGTGCCGCGCGGTGCGGCCCGGCATCGCCTGCCAGGAGGTCGACCGCGTCGCGCGCGCCGTGATCACCGAGGCCGGGTACGGCGAGTACTTCATCCACCGCACCGGCCACGGCATCGGCGTCACCACGCACGAGCCGCCCTACATGATCGAGGGCGAGGAGCAGGAGCTGGTGCCCGGCATGTGCTTCTCCGTGGAGCCCGGCATCTATCTGCCGGGCCGCTTCGGCGTGCGCATCGAGGACATCGTGACGGTGACGGAGGACGGCGGCCGCCGCCTCAACAACACCGCGCACGAGATGGCGATCGTCAACTGACCGTCAGCCCTGCGTGAAGTGCGCGAGCACGTCGTACGGCGGCGGCAACGGCCGCGCGCTGGCCTCGTCGAGCCGCCGTACCTGCTCCGGGGCCAGCGACCAGCCCACGGCCCCCAGGTTGTCGGTCAGCTGCTCCACGGACCGCGCGCCGACGATCGGCGCGGTCACCCCGGGACGCTGGAGCAGCCACCGCAGGGAGACCTGCGCGGGCGTGTGCCCGGTCTCCTCGGCGAGAGCCAGGACCGCGTCCACGACCCGCCAGGTCTCCTCCGTGGCCCGCTTGTCCCACGACCCGCCGCCGCGCGCGCCCTGCGGCGGCGCCTGCATGCCGCGCCGGAACTTGCCGGACAGCCACCCGGCGTGCAGCGGACTGTACGGGATGACGCCTACGCCCTCGCCCCGGCACAGCGGGATCAGCTCCCACTCGGCCTCGCGCGAAAGGAGGTTGTGGATCGGCTGGAGGCACACGTACGGCTCCCAGCCGCGCGCGTCGGCGACGTCGAGGGCCTTCTGGAGCTGCCCCGGGCTGTGGTTGCTCGCGCCGAGGTAGCGGACCTTGCCCGCCGTCACCAGGGAGTCGAGCGTGGCCAGCGTCTCCTCGACGGGCGTCGCCGCGTCCCACACGTGGGTCTGGTACAGGTCGATGTGGTCGGTGCCAAGCCGGCGCAGGCTCGCCTCCACGGCCGACAGGATGTGCTTGCGGCCCAGGCCGCGCGCGTTCGGCGCCTCGCCCGTCGGCAGGAACACCTTGGTGGCGATGACCAGGTCGTCCCGCACCCGGCCCTTCAGCCAGCGGCCGAGGATCTCCTCCGACGCGCCCTGCCCGTACGCGTCGGCCGTGTCGATGAACGTGCCGCCCGCGTCCGTGAACGCGTCCAGCATCCGGTGGGCCGTGCGCTCCTCCGCGCCGCCGCCGAACATCATGGCCCCGAAGCACAGCTCGCTGACGCGAAGGCCCGTACGGCCCAAGTACCGCTGTTCCATGGACGTGCCCCTCCTCGATGGACGTGCCCCTCCCCGAAGTCGCCCGAGGCTACTCCGCGGCGAGCACCGCGCACGACCGTGCGGGCAGCCGCAGCACCCCGTCCGCGCCCGGCGCCGCCACCGCGTCCCAGGCGGCGAGCACGCGCGCGTGGGGCACGCCCAGCGGGACCTCCCGCTCCGCGTCACCCAGGTTCACCGCCGTCCGCAGATCGCCGCGCCGCACGGCGAACCAGCGCGCCTGATCGTCGTACGCGACGCGCACCGCCGCCAGATCGGGGTCGATGAGGTCCGCGCGGGCGCGGCGCAGCGCGATCAGCTCGCGGTACCAGGCGAGCACGCGCGCGTGGGGCGCCCTTTCCGGCTCGGACCAGTCGAGGCAGGACCGCTCACGGGTCGCCGGGGCTTGAGGGTCGGGAATGTCAGCCTCGGCCCAGCCGTGGGCCGCGAACTCCCTTCTCCTGCCCCGCCGTACGGCCTCCGCGAGCTCCGGGTCCGTGTGGTCGGTGAAGAACTGCCAGGGAGTCGACGCCGCCCACTCCTCGCCCATGAACAGCAGCGGCGTGAACGGGCTCGTGAGCGTGAGGGCCGCCGCGCACGCGAGGAGGCCGGGGGACAGGGACGCGCTGAGCCGGTCCCCCTGCGCGCGGTTGCCCACCTGGTCGTGCGTCTGCGCGTACCCGAGCAGGCGGTAGCCGGGCGTGCGCGGCCGGTCCAGGGGGCGCCCGTGGGTACGGCCCCGGAAGCTGGAGTACGTGCCGTCGTGGAAGTAGCCGTGCGTCAGCGTCTTCGCCAGGGCCGCGAACGGCTCCTGCGCGAAGTCCGCGTAGTAGCCCTGCGCCTCGCCCGTGAGCGCGGTGTGCAGCGCGTGGTGGAAGTCGTCGTTCCACTGCGCGTCGAGGCCGAGCCCGCCGCCTGCGCGCGGGGTGATGAGACGGGGGTCGTTCAGATCGGACTCCGCGATGAGCCCGAGCGGCCTGCCGAGCTCGGCGGAGAGCGCCGCCACGGCCTCGGCGAGCTCTTCCAGGAACGGGCGCGCACGGTCGTCCCGCAGGGCGTGCACGGCGTCCAGGCGCAGCGCGTCGATCCGGTAGTCCCGCAGCCACGCGAGCGCGCTGCCGAGCAGATACGCGCGCACCTCGTCCGACCCCGGCGCGTCCAGGTTCACGGCGGCGCCCCACGGCGTGTGGTGCGTGTCCGTGAAGTACGGTCCGAACGCGGGCAGATGGTTCCCGGACGGGCCCAGATGGTTGTGGACCACGTCGAGGACGACGCCCAGACCGAGGGCGTGCGCCGCGTCGACGAACCGCTTCAGGGCGTCAGGACCGCCGTACGGCTCGTGCACGGCCCACAGCGACACCCCCTCGTACCCCCACCCGTGCCGCCCCGGGAACGGGCACAGCGGCATCAACTCGACGTGCGTGACGCCGAGGTCCGCCAGGTGCCGAAGGCGCCCGGCCGCCGCGTCGAGCGTGCCCTCGCGCGTGTACGTCCCCACGTGCAGCTCGTACAGGACCGCGTCCCGCAGGCCGCGCCCCGCCCAGGGCGTCCGCCACGCGAACCCGGCGTGCGCCACCACCGCGCTCGGCCCGTCGGGCCCGTCCGGCTGCCGCGCGGAGCGCGGATCGGGCAGCACGGGGCCGCCGTCGAGCGCGAAGCCGTACCGCGTGCCGTGCTCCGCCACGGCGTCGGCCGCCCACCACCCGGCGCGCTCCGGATCCCGCGCCATGGGGAGCCCGGCCCCCTCCAGGACGAGCTCGACCCGCTCCGCGTCCGGTGCCCACACCTCGAACCTCACTGGCGGCCTCCTCGGCCCGTGTCGTCAGTGCTGCCAGTCCCTGTACCGCCGTTGCCAGTCCCCGTGTCGCCGTCCCTCCATGGTGCGTCAGAAGTGATCGCCGCGAGGGCGTTCGGCGTTTTCTGGACACCCGGCCTGACCTGGCCGACAATCGTCAGCGTGACCACCACTTCCTCGGCCTCCGAGTTCGACACGTACCCGGCGCGGGTGACCGACGCCGAGCGCGAACAGGCCCTGGACGTCCTCAGAGAGGGCGCGGCACTCGGCCGCCTCTCGCACGACACGTTCGTCCGCCGCATGGAGCTGGCGCTCTCCGCCCGCCGCCGGGACGAGCTGGCCGCGCTCACCGCGGACCTGCGCGCGGAGAGCCGATGGTCACGCATGGTCCTCTCGACGGTCGGCGCGGTCTCCGGGTTCACGGTGAAGCTGCGCAGGGCCTGGCAGGCCGAGCGGCTGCCGAAGCTGCTCCTGCCCGCGCCGGGCGCCTACCCGCTGCGCATCGGCCGGGACCCGGCGAACGGCCTGCGGCTGAGCCACGACACGGTCTCGCGCGTGCACGCCGAGCTGAGCCACCAGGGCGGCCTGTGGGTGCTGCGGGACCTCGGCTCGACCAACGGCACGTCGGTGAACGGCCGCAGGGTGATCGGCGCCGCCGTCGTCCAGGCCGGCGACCAGGTCGCGTTCGGGCACATGTCGTTCTGCCTTGCGACGGCCTGACCGCAGGCATCCGCCTCGCGACGGCCCGGCTGGATGCCACCAGCCGTACGCCGAGCTCGTCACCCGGCCTGTACGCGCGCGTGGCGTGCCGCCTCCACCGTGGTGTGCGCCTGGTGCTCCACCTGGTGCTCCAGCGGCACCCAGCGGGCCTTGAACCGGTCGGCGAACGCCTCGCTCCACTGTGTCACCAGGCGCTCCAGACGCGGCGCCGCGCGGTCGTCGGCCTCCACGAGGACCCGCAGCAGCATCGCGGCGGCCCGCAGCGGCAGCCGCCGCCCGAAGGCGTCCACACTGCCGACGTACGCCATCGACGTCCCCGCGGGCGGCAGGCGCCCCCAGTCGTCGGCGAGCCCTGGCACGAGCCCGAGCGCCCAGCGGGCCGCCCGCAGCAGCGGCCCGTCCGCGCCCTGGAGGCGGGGCAGCGCGTCGCCGAGCACGTCCTCCACGAGCCCCGCGTCGTGCCGCAGGCGGCGCGCGAAGCCGCGCAGGGCGGCCCGGGGCGCCGGGTGCACGGCGATGTCGTCCACCATGTCGCTCGCCCACATCGGCACCTCCACGATGGCGGTCACGCCGCCGTAGCGGTGCGCGTGGTGCCACGTGGTGTGCCGGGCGTCCTCGGGCAGGCTCGGGTAGGCCGCCGCGGAGCCCGGCCCCGGAAGGACGTGCACGCCCGGTCCCGACTCCGGCCAGCCCGCCGCGTCCGACGCGCCCGTCTCCACCGGGATGCCGAGCCGCGCCGCCGACTTGGCGAACGGCTCGGCGAGCCCGGGGATGTCCCGCGTCAGCTGCACCCAGCTGCCGCCCAGGTCGGTGCAGTGCAGCGACACCTGCAAGTAGGGCCGCAGTTCGTCGATGACGCCGGTCAGGGCGCGGGTCTCGGGCGGCAGCCGGTCCGGCGGCAGGACGGACGGCGACCACTCGGGCTGCTCCGGGCCCGCGGGGCGGAAGAAGTGCCGGTGGTAGTCGAGGAGCGTGCGCGGCGCCGGGGTGCGGTGCAGGCTCGCGCCGTCCGGGTCCGCGCACAGCAGGAAGTGCCAGGACGTGCCGGTCCGTAACGTCCGGTCCCGCAGGGTGCGTCGGGCCAGGGCGAGCAGCGTCGAGCCGCCGGTGGGTTCGTTGGCGTGCGCGCCCGCGACGACCAGGACCGCGTGGGGGGAGTGGCCGACGGACAGCAGGTGCAGGGGGCGTCCGGCGCGCGAGGTGCCGACTTGGCGGAGGGTGCAGAGATCGGGGCGGTGGGCCGCCAACTCCCGAGCGCACAGGAAGAGTTCATGAACACTGGGATAGCGGTTTTCCGCCAGTTGACTCACCCCCCGAACGGTCCGCTGACGTAATTCGCAGTACGCCACGTAACGGTTCAGGTGTCAAGCACTCCGAGCGCAGCTTCCGCAGAGTCCGCGCACCGCCCTCACAGGTCCACCTCCGTCACCCGTACAGCCCGGCCGGGCCCGCGTGGTCCGACCGCCGGTGAGCGGCTGAAACCCGCCCGCGCGCCCGCCGTCACCGGCGCTCGAGGAGCGCGACAGGTAGCTCCGCGAAAAGCTCCGCCACGCGCGCGTGCCCGGTGAACATCCGCTCCGGGGAGAGGTCGGGGGAGAGCTCCGGGGAGTCGGTGGAGAGCAGATCCAGCCATTCGCCCTCGGGGAGCGCGAGCTCCGTGTCGCGCCAGCCGCCCGCGTCGGCCAGGCGCAGGGAGAGCCGGGTCACGGCCACGACCACGTCCGCGGAGCGGTGGTACGCGACGCAGTGCGCGGCGCCGGTGCCGGTCGCCGCCAGCGGTTCGTACGACCCCGCGCCGCCGAAGAGCTCGGGCCGCCGCGCGCGCAGGCGCAGCGCCGCCGCCGTCACCGCCAGCTTCTCGTCGGAGAGGTCCCAGGAGCCCCGGCGCGCGGCGAGGCCCTCCAGGAGGCGCCGGTCGAACGCGGCAGGGCGCCGGTTGTCGGGGTCGACCAGGGCGTGGTACGCGCGTTCCGTGCCCTGGTAGAGGTCCGGTACGCCGGGCATCGTCAGGTGCAGCAGCGCGCCGCTCAGCACGTTCACGCGCACGTGCGGGGCGAGGCCGTCGGCGAACGCGGCGACCGTACGCCGAGGCGGCCCGCCCGGCCCCGCGGCGAGGAACGCCACCACGGCCCGCTCGTACCCCTCGTCCCCCTCCGTCCAGCTCGTGTGCAGCCCCGCCTCCCGGACGTGCTTCAGCAGCGCCTCCTGAAGCCGCCGGGCGTGGGGGACGGGGGCCTGCGGCCGGTGGATCTCCGGAGCGAAGCCCACCGCCGTCTGCCAGGCGGCCCAGGCCAGTTGGGGGTCGGGTGCCCGCGTGCCGCCCGTGTCCGCGGTCTGGTCGGTCACTTCGGAGAGGAGGGCCGCCCAGCGTTCGGGTGCCTGGGTGAGGACGCTGACGCCGGCCCGTACCTCCGCGCTGCGCTTGGTGTCGTGGGTCGTCAGGACGGTCCCCGTGTCCGGCCAGTCGCGCTGCACGCGCGTGCAGTACCGGTGGAACTCCGCCACGTCGACGGCGGGCCGTCCGGGTTCGCCGCCCACCTCGGCGGCCGACACGAGCGGCGTGTGCCGGTAGAACGCCGTGTCCTCCACGGACTTGGCCCGCAGCGCCGCCGCCGTCTGCGCGAAGCGCGCCCGGAACTCCTCCCGCGCGGCCCCGCCCGGACCCCCCGCGGCCCCGCCAGGCCCCGTACCGAGCGCCAGGTCCCGTACGACGTCGACCGCCTCCGCCTCCTCGGGGACCGCGAAGGCCCGCTTGGCCTCCGCCGCGGCCGCCGCCGTGAGGACCGTCCCCGGATCCGCACCCCCGGAGGCGTACGGGCGGTAGACGTCAAGGCGCACCAGGAGCTCCCGCAGCGCGGTCCGCAGCGCCCACGGAGCGTGGTCCCACAGTGCGGGGTCCGCCGCGCAGATCCCGGCCGCCACCCGCGTGAGCCGGTCGACCTCGGCGGCCAGCTCGCGCGTGACGACCTTGTACGCGGCCCGCCGCACCGTCGCCGCCCAGTCGCCCCCGCGGTCGGCCGGCGGCGCCGCGAACCGGCGGTAGTGGGCGAGGAGTTCCCGCGCACCCGAGGCGTCGGTGAGCACCCCGTCGACGTGCCGCAGCGCGTCGTACCCGGTGGTGCCCGCGACGGGCCACGCCGCGGGCAGCCGCTCGCCGTCGGACAGGATCTTCTCGACGACCGTCCAGCGCCCGCCCGTCGCCTCGTTCAGGCGCGTGAGGTAGGCCCCGGGGTCCGCGAGCCCGTCGGGGTGGTCCACGCGCAGCCCGTCGAGCACCCCGTCGGCGAGCAGCCGCAGGACCGTCGCGTGGGTCGCGTCGAACACCCGGGGGTCCTCGACGCGCAGGGCGATGAGGTCGGAGATGGTGAAGAAGCGGCGGTAGTTGAGCTCCGTGCGGGCGAGGCGCCACCAGGAGAGCCGGTAGAACTGCGCGTCGAGGAGGCGCGGGAGAGGCAGCTTCTCGGTGCCCTCGCGCAGCGGGAACACGCGGTCGTAGTAGCGCAGGACGCCCCCGTCGACCCGCAGGTGCGCCAGCTCGGCGCCGAGCCGGTGCCCGAGCACGGGAAGCAGCACCCTGCCGTCGCCCGCGTCCCAGTCGACGTCGAACCAGTGCGCGGAGGCGGACCGGGGCCCGTCGCGAAGGACCTCCCACAGCGCGCGGTTGTGCAGCGGGTCCGCGGCCATGTGGTTCGGCACGATGTCCACGACCAGGCCGAGCCCGGCCGCGCGGGCCGCCCCCGAAAGGGCCCGCAGCCCCGCCTCGCCGCCCAACTCGGCCCGTACGCGCGCGTGGTCCACGACGTCGTACCCGTGCGTCGACCCGGGCACGGCCTCCAGGACGGGCGACAGATGCAGATGGGACACCCCCAGGGATGCCAGGTACGGCACGGCGGCCGCGGCAGCGGCGAACGGGAAGTCCGGCTGCAGCTGGAGCCGGTACGTGGCGGTGGGCGACGGCGGGACCACGGGCGCGGGGCGCTGGGGCGTCATGCGAACGTACGTACCCGCCCCGCTGATTTTCGTGCAGATTTCGTGCCATTGACGCATGCGTACGCGGGCGCGGGCGCCGTTAGCGTTCGATCATGGCCGAGAAGACGACCGCGAAGACGGCTGAAACGACGACTGCGAGGACGACTGCGAAGACGGCCACGGCCGGGAACGCGCGCACGGAGCGCGGGAGACGCGGGAAGGCACCCGGCCACGGCGGCACGGCGGACGCGTACCGCGAGGTGCTCCGCCGCACCGGAGCGGTACTCCCGGTGATCTCGTTCCTGGGGCGCCTCCCGGTCGCCGTGATCCAGTTCGGCAGCGTCCTCCTGGTGAGCGAGACCAGCGGGTCGCTGGCGACCGGCGGCGCCGTCGCGTGCGCCCTTGCGCTCGGGCAGGTGACGGCGGGGCCGTTCGTCGGGAGGCTCGCGGACCGGCGCGGTCAGCGGCCCGTCGTCCTGGTCTTCTCGGCGCTCAACGCCGTCGCCATCGCCGCCGTCGCCGTCGGCGCGCTGCTGCGGCCGCCCACGCCCGTCCTGCTCGTCCTGGGGGTCCTCGCGGGCGCGACCGTGCCCGGGATCGGCCCGCTGGCCCGCGCCCGCGTCGTGCCGCTGGTGCGCCGCTCGGGCGCCGAGGAACGGCTCGTGCACGCCGCGCTGTCCCTGGAGTCCACGATGGACGAGCTGTCCTTCGTGCTCGGCCCCGCCCTGGTGGGCCTCGCGGCGGTCGCGGGCCACCCGGCGTACGCGTTCGGCGCCGCGGCCCTCCTGGTGGCAGGCTGCGGCACGGCCTTCGCGCTGCACCCCACGGCCCCGACCGCATCGCCCGGGCTCATCGATGCGCCACGCGCGCGTGCCGACCGGCCGCGCCTCCCACGCGTGGTGTACGTCGTCCGCGTCGGCCTGGTCTTCCTGGGCGTGCTGCTCGGCGCGTGCGGGGCGGGGATCGCCGCGTTCACCAAGGAGGCGGGCGCGCCGGGCCAGGCGGGCCTGGTGTACGCCGCGATGGGCGTCATGAGCGCCGTCACGGGCCTGGCGACGGCGGCGGTGCCGGAGCGCGTCGGCCTGCCCGCGCGCTGGCGCGTCGCCACGGCCGCCGCCGTGCTCCTGTCGCTGCCCCTGGTGTGGACGGACAGCCTGGCGGGCCTGTACGCCGTCGTGACGGTCTTCGGCGCCGTGTACGCCCCGAACCTCGTCACCGGCTTCGCCCTGACGGAGCGGGCCGTGCCGCGGCACCGCATCGCCGAGGGCATGACGGTCGCGGCGAGCGCCTTCGTCGGCGGCCAGGCGGTCACGCTCGCGGTGGCGGGGCGGCTCGCCGAATCCCACGGCCCGAGCGCCGCGTTCGCGCTCGGCAGCGCGGCCGCCGCGGTGGCCTTCGCCGTCGCGCTGTCCGTCCGTACGCGGACGCCTACGCCGGACGCTGCAGCACCGTGAGGCTCCGGTCGGTGAGCGTGATCCGCTCCCCGGCCCGCACCTTCTGGCCCGAGCCCGGCGGCACCCCCTCCTCGCGCGCCGTGTCGACGACCGTCTGCCACCGCCGGCCCTGGTTGACCGGAACCGTGAATTCCAGCGGCTGCGCGGACGCGTTGAACATCAGCAGGAACGAGTCGTCGGTGATCCGCTCGCCGCGCGGCCCCGGCTCGGAGATCGCGTTGCCGTTGAGGAACACCGTCAGGGCCCGCGCCTGCGCCGCGTCCCAGTCGGCCTGTGTCATCTCCTCGCCCTCCGGCGTGAACCAGGAGATGTCCGACAGCTCGTCGTGGGTGCCCTCCACCGGGCGGCCGTGGAAGAACCGCCGCCTGCGGAACACCGGGTGGTCCCGGCGCAGCCACGCCATGGCGCGGGTGAACTCCAGGAGTGCGGAGTCGCCGTCGGGCCAGCGCACCCAGGAGATCTCGTTGTCCTGGCAGTACGCGTTGTTGTTGCCGCCCTGGGTGCGGGCGAACTCGTCGCCGTGGCCGAGCATCGGCACGCCCTGGGACAGCATCAGGGTCGCGAGGAAGTTCCGGATCTGCCGGGCGCGCAGCGCCAGGACGTCCGGGTCGTCCGTCTCGCCCTCGGCGCCGCAGTTCCAGGAGCGGTTGTGGCTCTCGCCGTCCTGGTTGTCCTCGCCGTTGGCCTCGTTGTGCTTCTCGTTGTACGCCACCAGGTCGTGCAGCGTGAAACCGTCGTGACAGGTGACGAAGTTGATCGACGCGAGCGGCCGCCGCCCGTCGCCCTGGTACAGGTCCGACGAGCCGGTGAGCCGGGACGCGAACTCCGCGAGGGTGCGCGGCTCGCCGCGCCACAGGTCCCGCACGGTGTCGCGGTACTTGCCGTTCCACTCCGTCCACAGCGGCGGGAAGTTGCCCACCTGGTAGCCGCCCTCGCCGACGTCCCACGGCTCGGCGATCAGCTTCACCTGGCTCACCACCGGGTCCTGCTGCACCAGGTCGAAGAACGACGAGAGCCGGTCCACCTCGTGGAACTGCCGCGCCAGCGTCGCCGCGAGGTCGAAGCGGAAGCCGTCCACGTGCATCTCCGTGACCCAGTACCGCAGCGAGTCCATGATCAGCTGGAGGACGTGCGGATTGCGCATCAGGAGCGAATTGCCCGTCCCCGTGGTGTCCATGTAGTAGCGCGCGTCGTCCTCCATGAGGCGGTAGTACGAGGCGTTGTCCAGGCCCTTGAAGGACAGCGTGGGGCCCAGGTGGTTGCCCTCGGCCGTGTGGTTGTAGACCACGTCGAGGATGACCTCGATGCCCGCCTCGTGCAGCGCCCGCACCGCCGACTTGAACTCCAGGACCTGCTGGCCGCGGTCGCCCCAGGAGGCGTAGGCGTTGTGGGGCGCGAAGAAGCCGATGGTGTTGTAGCCCCAGTAGTTGTTCAGGCCGAGGTCCACCAGGCGGTGGTCGTTCACGAACTGGTGCACCGGCATCAGCTCCAGAGCCGTGACGCCCAGCTGCGTCAGATGCTCGATCACCGCCGGGTGCGCGAGCGCCGCGTAGCTGCCGCGCAGCTCCTTGGGCAGCTCCGGGTGGAGCATCGTCAGGCCCTTGACGTGCGCTTCGTAGATGACGGTTTCGTTGTACGGCGTGCGCGGCGGGCGGTCGTCGCCCCAGTCGAAGTACGGGTTGACCACCACGGACGCCATCATGTGCGGCGCGGAGTCGAGGTCGTTGCGCTTGTCCGGGGCGCCGAAGTGGTAGCCGTACACCTCCTCGCCCCAGTCGACCCGGCCGCCCACCGCCCGCGCGTACGGGTCGAGGAGCAGCTTCGCCGAGTTGCAGCGCAGCCCGCGCGCGGGTGCGTACGGGCCGTGCGCACGGAAGCCGTACCGCTGGCCCGGCATGACGCCGGGCAGGTACGCGTGGCGCACGAAACCGTCGGATTCGCGCAGCTCCACCGCCGTTTCCGAGCCGTCGTCGTGCAGCAAGCACAGCTCCACGCGGTCGGCGGCCTCGGAGAACACCGCGAAATTCGTGCCGGCGCCGTCATATGCGGCACCCAGGGGATACGCCTGCCCAGGCCAGACCTGCATGCTTCCGACTCTTCCACGATCGTGGCCCCGGCATGGGGCGCCTTCACCAGACTCTGCTCGAAAGTAGGGCAACCACAAAGGAGTTGAGTCCGTCTAACCGTCTGACCACATACTCGACATGCCCAAGAAATGGGCCGGTACGGGGAGATAGGGGGAGGATGTGCGCACGCTAGTAAGACGCCATCTCGGCAAGGTCATAGCGGGCGGGGCGCTCGCCGTGGCCGCCACGGCCGCGATGGTCGCCGTCACGCTGCCGGATCAGGCGGGGGCCGAGGATTCGGGCAAGCGCAGCACGGCCGTGGGCTCTTCGCGCCAGGACGCGGTGGCGCCCGACGGCACCGTCGAGGACGCGCCCGACGAGGGCTCCGAGGGGGTCGGCAGCGACCCGCTGACCGACGCCGAGACCGAGCGGGCCGAGAAGGCCGCCCTGAACAGCATGGCCCAGCGCTCCAGCGCGCGGGACGTCGAGGGCGACCGGGGGCCGCAGCGGCTCTCCACGAACCTCAGCGAGAGCGAGCCGGACGAGTCGGAGGGTGCCGCGCCACGCCGCGCGGACATCATCTACTACGACTACAAGAAGGACACCGTCATCACCAAGACGGTGAACCTGGAGTCCGGCAAGGTCGAGTCGACGACCAGCTCGAAGAACGTCCAGCCGCCCGCCAACAAGGCAGAGCTGGCCGAGGCCGCGCAGCTGCTCATCGCGGACGAGCACGGCAAGGGCCTCAAGGAGGACTACAAGAAGTCCACCGGCAAGGCGCTGAACGGGCCCGGCGACCTGGACCTGAGCGGCTTCATCTTCCGCAAGGAGACGCGGGAGAAGGTCCCGTCCGACCTGGCCGAGTGCGGGGCGCACCGCTGCGTGCAGGTCGTCGCGAAGGTCAGGAACGGCCCGTGGATCGACACCCGGGCGTTCGTCGTCGACCTCAGCGCCCGCCACGTCGGCCGCCTCGACTGACCGCCCGAGCAGGGCACTTCCACACGTTTCTCTCCTCCTGAAGGAGTCACTTCCGTATGCACGTCTCGCACGGCAACAGACTTTCGCGCGCTCGCGCACGGGTCGGTTCGGCCCTCGCGGTGACCGCGCTCCTGGGCGCGGGGATAGCGGCGGCGGGCCCCGCCGCGGCGGCCCCCAAGGCCGCCCCGAAGGCGCCCGCGGCCGCCGCGGCCGACTGCAGCGACGCCTACAAGATCGAGCAGACCGTCGACGGCGGTACGACCTGGCGCATGTGCTGGCACTACAACACGTACTCCGGGCTCATCCTCGACAAGATCAGCTACCAGCCCAAGGGCGAGGCCAGGCCCATCCCGGTGCTCACCACCGCGCGCCTCGCCCAGATCCACGTGCCCTACGACGACGGCAAGGCCGAGTACGACGACGTCACCGGCGTCGAGATCGGCCGCTACCTCCAGCAGCTGAAGACCAGCGAGTGCCCGGGCGGCACCATCAAGACCGTGAAGGTCCCGGACAGGGGGAACGTCCCGGGCCTGTGCGTCACCACCCGCGCGCGCGGGCACGCGTACCGCCTGAACAACGACGAGAGCACCGGGGGCCGGGGCAAGGTCTACACGGCCCAGGGCAAGGACCTGCTCGTCTACACCGTCAACAAGGCGGCCTGGTACGAGTACATCACCGAGTGGCGGTTCTCGTCGGACGGCACCATCACGTCCAACGTGGGCGCGACCGGCAGCCTGTCGCCGTACGACTTCGACGGCGGCGACGGCCGCGGCTGGCCCATCGGCAACGGCGACCAGGCCAAGGCCGAGAGCCACTCGCACAACGTCTTCTGGCGGCTGAACTTCGGCCTCGACGGCTCGCCCAAGTCCAAGGTCGAGCAGTACGACTCCAAGGTCACCCCGCCGGGACCGGGCGGCGGCAGCCCCACCACGAAGACCACCCGCACGCCCATCACCAAGGAGCTCATGGGCGACCGCAAGGACATGCGCTGGTGGCGCGTGGTGAGCACCGCGGGCAAGAACAAGGACGGCCACCCGCGCTCGTACGAGATCGTGCCCGGCGCCAGCCAGAAGCACGCGGGACGGCCGTACACGAAGCACGACGTGTACTTCACCGAGTACAAGAAGTGCGAGCAGTACGCGAGCCACAACATCGGCTGCCCCGACGGCTACCCCAAGAGCGTCGACAAGTGGTCGAACGGCGAGACGCTGAAGCACCCCGTCAGCTGGGTCAACATCGGCTTCCACCACATCGCCCGGGACGAGGACCAGCAGCCCATGCCGGTCCACTGGCAGGGCTTCTCGCTGGCCCCGCGCGACGTCACGGCCATGAGCCCGCTCACTCCCAGTGATCTGTCCGGCGTGAACGGTCGGCCGCGTACCTGAAGTTGAGCAACGACCCTGCCCATCCGGCTGCACCGCGCGCCGGTCCCGGAGTACCCTTCCTTGATCGTTGACCGGGGGAGAGTCCCAGGGAGCGGAAGGCGGTGCGCGGGTGAGCTCGGAGGGGCGGGAGCTGCCCCCTGGTGACACGGGTCACGAGGGGAGCTCCGACGGCGTCCCGCCCGCAGCGGTGTCCTTGGCGCGGCCGATGGAGATGGGATCTCAGATCGGACCCGAACTGGACTGGGACGCCGACGCCTGGCGCGAGGTGCGTACGCGCGCACAGCGGGCCGGGCGGGCCTACATCTGGCTGAACCTGGTGGAACAGCGGCTGCGCGCGGTCGTGGCCGCTGTTCTGCGTCCCGTCTACGAACCCGTCCACGCGGACGACTGGGTGGTGGCCGCCGCGGGCCCCGCGGGCCAGGAGTGGGTGCAGCGGGCCGTCGCCGTGCGCGAGGTCAGCCGCCGCAAGGGCTATCTGCTCGACCCCGCCGACGACAACGTCCTGAGCTTCCTCACCCTGCCGCAGCTGCGCGAACTGATGGTCCAGCACTGGCCGTGCTTCGAGCCCTACCTGGACGACCGGCGCGAGGTCGAGCTGGCCCTGGACGAGCTCGAGGTCACCCGTAACGTGGTCTCCCGCAACCGCGCCCTGTCCCCGACGGTCCTCGCCCAGGCCGAGCGGGCCTCCGCGCGCCTCCTTGAGATCCTCGGCGCGGGCTCGGACGTCCCGTCGGCGCGCCGCCTCCCCGTGGACGCCGTCGAGGAGCTGGTCGGCGACCGGTACGCGGACGTGGTGGGCGTCCACGCCGACCGGGTGCGCCTGCTTCGCCAGTTCCCCGCCGAGGACCTGTTCGGCGACGCCCGCCGGGTCGACGCGATCGGGATAGGCCTGAACCTGCTGGTGCAGAACTTCTCCGGGCGCCGCCTGGTGCGCCTGGCCGAATCGGGCTGCCGGGTGCGCCTGCTCTTCCTCAACCCCGCGAGCAGCGCGGTCAAGCGCAGGGAGCGGGAGCTCGGCCTGAAGCGCGGCGAGCTCGGCCGCTCCGTCGAGTCGAACATCCTGCACATGCGCCGGGTGCGGGCCCGCCTGCGGGACCCCGGCGCCTTCGAGATCCAGGTCTTCGACGAGACGCCGCGCTTCACGGCCTATCTGGTCGACGGCGACGGCTCGGACGGCATCGCGGTCGTCCAGTCGTATCTGCGCAGGACGCGCGGCATGGAGGTGCCGGTGCTCGTGCTGCGCGGCGGCGGCCGCGTGGTGAAGGCGGGCGATCCCGGCGAACACGGCCTCTTCGCGACGTACCGGGAGGAATTCGAGACGGCCTGGGCGGACTCGCGCCCGGTGTCGTGACCGGTGCCGCGACCGGTGCTGTGGCCACCCAAGCGGAATCCGGCCATCGGATTGTCAGTGGCGCATGGGATCGTGGAGACCACTGGGGGAAAGCACCACGATGAAGGGGGCGGCCATGAGCTGGCACCGGGAGCTGCTGATCGGTTTCGACCTGGAGACGACCGGGACGGACCCGCGCGAGGCACGCATCGTCACGGGGGCGGTGGTCGAGGTCAGGGCGGGCCGTGAGCTGGGCCGCCGCGAGTGGCTCGCGGACCCGGGCGTGCCGATCCCGCCGGACGCGGTGGCCGTGCACGGCATCACCGAGGAGCGGGCGTCGGCCGAGGGCAGGCCGGCCGCGGAGGTGGCCGACGCGATCGCCGCCGTGCTCGTGTCGTACTGGCAGTCGGGCGTCCCGGTCGTGGCGTACAACGCCGCGTTCGACCTGAGCCTCCTCTCCGCCGAGCTGCGCCGCCACGCCCTGCCGTCCCTGCGGGAGCGCCTGGGCGGCGTGGACCCGGCCCCGGTCGTCGACCCGTACACCATCGACCGCGCGGTCGACCGCTACCGCCGCGGCAAGCGCAACCTGGAAGCGGTCTGCCGGGAGTACGGCGTGGTCCTGGAGTCGGCCCACGAGGCGTCGTCCGACGCGGTGGCCGCGGCGCATCTCGCCAGTGCCATTGCGTCCCGGCACGAGAAGATAGCCGCGCTCGGTCCTGCGGAGCTCCATCGGCGCCAGATCGACTGGTACGCGGAGTGGGCGGCCGACTTCCAGAACTTCCTGCGGAGGAAGGGCGACCCGGACGCGGTGGTGGACGGGACGTGGCCGTTGCGGGAGGACGTGGGCGCGGGGGTGCCCTAACGGGGGGTTCCCTAATCCCGCCCCTTCACCGAAACCAGGGGCTGCCGCCCCTGGCACCCCGCTTTTATCGGCGCTTCGCGCCTCGTCCTCAAACGCCGGACGGGCTAAAACCTTGCCGC
>NZ_JBHYJH010000054.1:0-17466 GCF_042740445.1 Streptomyces sp. NPDC059003
CCCGGCCCTGGCCGACATGGGCCGGTGCGGCCTGGGGCAGGCAACACCGCGGGGGAGTGTTGCCTGCCCACGGGTCCGTGGATCCTGCCGCCACATCGTTCTCCTCGCCGATCCGGCGCGCCCTCCTTAGAGTGGGCCAAGGGGCCGAGGAGGCGCTTGGACATGGACCAACAGCAGATTCTGGCGCGGATCACGGAGATGGTCGACGCCGAGAAGACCCTGCGGGAATCGCTCGCGTCAGGGGCGATCGACGAGGCGACGGAGCGGGCCCGGCTCGGCGATCTGGAGCGCGAGCTCGACCAGTGCTGGGACCTGCTGCGCAGGCGGCGGGCCAAGGCGGAGTTCGGGGGTGACCCGGACAGTGTGCGGGTGCGGTCGGCTGCGCAGGTCGAGAGCTACGAGTCCTGAACGCTCAGGGGGCGGAACGGGGCCTGGGGCGCCCCCCGGCTCGCCGCCAGGGCTTCTCCCCCACCCACCCGCCCTTCCCTGGAGCCGCGGCCCCAGCCCCCGCACCCGTCTGGGGCTGCGCCCCTCTCCCCTGATCGCCGCTCCGCACCTCGCCCTCAAACGCCGGGCGGGCTGGAAAACCCCACCCACCCGCCCTTCCCGGTGTTCGCGGCCCCGGCCCCCGCGTACGGCTGGGGCTGCGCCCCTTTCCCCCGCTCATCGGCGCTCCGCGCCTCGCCCTCAAACGCCGGGCGGGCTGGAAAACCCCACCCGCCCGCCCTTCTCCGGGCCTCGCCGTATCCGGCCACCCGCTGTGCTGCGCGCTCGTCCTTCCCCGGAGCTAACGCCCCGGCCCCCACCACACCAGACCGCCGCGCCGCGCTGCGCGCTCGCTCCCGGTACCGCCCTCCCGGCCCCCGCACCACCCGACCGCCCCGCCACGCGCTTGCTCCCGCCCCCAGCCCTCGCCGCATCCGGCCGCCGTGCGTCGCTGAGTCGGCTTCGCGCTGTGCGCTCGCTTGCTCCCGCCCACCTGCCCCCTCCCGGGGCGGGTGGGCGGGGGATATTCAGCCCGTCCGGCGTTTGAGGACGAGCCGCGGAGCGGCGATGAAGGGGGAAAGGGGCGGAGCCCCATACGAGTGAGGGCGGGTGGGTGGGGGAGGACTAGCCTGCCCGGCGTTTGAGGGGGAGGGCGTCAGGCCGGTTCCGGGGGGTGGGGGAGGCCGTCCAGGAGGTTCAGGATCGGGCGGAGCCCGGCGGGGCGCCGTTCCACCGGCAGGTGGTCCACGAAGTGCACCGCGCAGCCGAGAGCCGCGGCACCCCCATCCGCAACCCGGTCGTCCCCGACCATCACCGCGTCCTCCGGCGCAACGGCAAGCGCCTCACACGCACACGCGAAGAGCCGCACGTCCGGCTTCTGCACACCGTGCTCGAACGACAGGGCGTACGCGTCCACGAACGGGTCAAGACCGTGCTCCCGGAAGACGGGCCGCGGATCCCACCCGATGTTGCTCACCACACCGACCCGCACCCCGCGCGCCCGCAACCCGCTCAGGACGTCGAGAGCGTCACCGTAGGGACGCCAGGCCTCCGGCAGCCGATGGCGCTCGTACAGCACGTCGTACAGGCCCGGGTCGGGCAGCGGCACCGTCCGGGCCAGACCCGTGTACGCGGCCCGGTGCAGCTCGGCACTGCGGTCCCGCTGCCCCCACACCTCGACGAGGTGCGCGGGCACGTCCACGCTCGGCGTCCCGCCCGGCAGCGCCCCCGCCCGCTCCAGCGCGTCCGCGAGCCGCGCCTCCTCGTCCGGCGGCACCACCGTCCCGCGCGCGACGAGCGCGGCCCGCAGCCACGAGGCGGTGGACTCGATGCGGAACAGCGTCCCGGAGAAGTCGAACAACACGCCTTTGATCGCCATGCCGGTGATCCTCCGGGACCGTCCGACGAGGGGTCAAGCGGGCCCGCCCGCCCCCGTCCGGGCGCCCTGGGGGAGGGCCCGGGCCCGGTCCGGCCCGCGGCGCTCGTACACGGCGATCGCCGCCGTCACCACCAGCGCGCCGAGGAGCCAGCCGCCGACGACGTCCGACGACCAGTGCACGCCGAGCCACACCCGGGTCAGGCCCACGCCGACGACGGACACGACGGCCACCGCGAGCCCGAGCCGCCACACCAGTGCCCCCACCGCGTACACCCGCAGCAGCCACAGCAGCAGCCCGCACACCACCGTCGCCGTCATGGCGTGCCCCGACGGGAACGCCGCGTAGTGCGCCGAGTCCACCGGGTCCGGCCACACCGGCCGCTCCCGGCCGACCGCCGCCTTCAGGCCCTGCTGGACCAGCGTGCCCACCAGACAGGTCGCCGCGACGCACAGCGCGAGCCACCAGGCGCGCTGCGCCGCGAGCCACAGCACGACGACGGTGCACAGGGCGCGCATGGTCCACGGGTCCCACACCCAGTCCGTCAGGACGCGCGCGGTGTCGGTGACGTCCCGGTGCGCCACCGCCCAGCGGTGCGTGGTCCGGGCGATGTCGTCGTCCAGGGAGAGCAGCGGCTGCCATTCGGCGGACACCAGGACGAGGAGGAGCAGCGTCGGCAGGGCGAGCAGAACGGTGCCGCGCGGGGCACGGGAGGGAGTGGGGGAGGTCGCTGGGGGCGGCGCGGAGTCCATGGGGTGATCCTGGCCGATGGGCGCGTAGGACGCCTAACCGAGTGCCCGGAGCGCGGGCACGAACGCCACCAGGAGCGGTACGACCGGCACCAGGGCCGCGGCCGCGGTGAGCCTGAGGCGGCGTCCCGCGGTGAGCCGGGGGCGGGCGGCGAGCAGCCGGTGCACGCGCTGCGGGACCTGCGCATGCTGGGTCGGGCAGGGCCCGAACACGCCCTGGTCCTCGTTGAGTTCGACGAGGGCGAGCGCGATGGTCAGGCGCCCGAAGCGGCGCGAGGCCACGTCGTCGGCGGCCAGCTCCACGAGCCGGTGCATCTCGTCGCGGAACGCGGCGAACACCGGCACCTGCGGGAACCCGGCGGCGAGCGCGCCCGAGCAGTGCAGGAGCCAGTCGTGCCGTGCCTGCGCGTGGCCCTGCTCGTGGGCGAGCACCGCATCGAGCTGACGGCCCTTCAGGCGGCGCAACGCGGCGGTGGTGATGACCAGTTGGGGCGCCGTGCCCGGCAGCCACCAGGCGTCGGGCCGCTCGCCCTCAAGGATGACGAGCCGGTCGGCGCCGGCCTCCTCGCCGGGCAACTGCGGGGCCCGCACGACGAGTTCGGCCCGTCGCCGGGTGCGCCGGAGCCGCGCCCGCGCGATCTCCCGCGTGAGCATCACGGCGGTCCATACGCCTCCGCAGGCGAGTGCCACCGCGGTCACGGTCGCCCACGGCGTCGGCCCGAGCGCGTACGCCTCGACGACGTCCTGCGGCGCGGGCGCGAACAGATGCCCCCGCACGGCCTGCCAGGCGGCCGCCGCGCTGAACGTCATCGACAGTGCGCAGCACAGCAGGACCGCGGCCACGACGCACTGCCACACCCACAGCGCGACCACCGGTTCGCGCTCCGGCCAGTCCGTCCGCGCGAGCATCCGGGGCGCGGCGACGGCGGTCAGCGCGCCCAGTAGCAACAGCGCGACGGGGACCATCATGGGTCAACCCTATGAGGGGCGTGCTGCCAGAGGGTATGGGCAGCCGTCGGGAAGTGACGCACGCCACGGTTGAGGGTGTGCTCGCGGGGTCAGGAGTGACGTGCTCACGGCGTCAGGGGTGATGCGCTCACAGCGTCAGGAGCATCGCGATCATCGCCATGCTCATCGCGAGGCGGCACACGAGCGCGAGCTCCGGCCGGTCCGCCCAGTGCACCACCCCGGTCTCCGGGGCCACCACCGCGCCCACCGGGGCGAGTCGCGCGCCCGACGCGAGGACGTGCGCGGTGAAGTAGAGGAGCAGGGCGCCGGTGAGTGCCGGGACGCCCGCGCCGCCGTGACCGGCGCCGGGGGTGACCGCCATCGCCCCGGACATGTAGACCATCGCCACGGCGCCCACCAGGTGGTGGGCGTGGTCGTGGTGCGGGCGGCGCCGCACCGCCCACGCCGCGCGCAGCCCGGCGGCGGCGAACACCGCCACGTACGCGACCAGGACACCGGGCGGCGACGAGAGCGCGACGCCGGGGACGGCCATCAGCGCCATGCCGAACCCCATCAGCGCCTCGCCGCCCGCCGTGCGGCGCTGCTCCTCGACGTGGCTGCGCATCCGCAGCAGGCAGTAGGCGCCGCTCGCCGCGCAGAGCGCCACGAGCAGCCAGCTCGCCGAACCGGGTCCGTGCACCGGGCACCTCCTCGACCGACGCCACCCCGGTTCGATGCCCGCACCCGGGGCGGCGTACGGGAGCGCACGGATGTACGGAGGGAGCACGGGAGGGGCGTGCAGGGGGCGTGCCAGGGGGGGGCGCGGTCATTTATTTTCTAGGTAAAACACTTGCTAATCTTCTCGGTATGATCGGTATGCGCAGAACGCCGCCCCGGCGCCGTCCCTCACTCCGCGCCCACGTCCGCCGGCTCCCGCTGGCCGGCGTGCTGCGCCTCGGCAAGCCGTCCGACATCTGGTTCAAGCCCGCGCTGAGCGTCGTCGTCGCCACCGCGGTCCCGAACCTGACGCTGCTCGCGCTCGACCGCCTCGACCTCGTCCTCTACACGATGGCGGGCTCGTTCTGCGCCCTGTACGCCCATCAACTCCCGTACGCCGCACGGGCCCGCGCCCTCGCCTGGGTCGTCGCCGGGATGACCGCGAGCATGGCCGTCGCCCTGACCGCCGCCGCGCTCGCGCCGTCCGCGGTGGTCCTCGTGGCCGTCGGCGCGCTGCTCGCCGCCGTGCAGAAGGCGCTGTGCGACGCCACCCGCATCGGCCCGCCCGGGCATCTGATCTTCACCTTCGTCAGCTCGGCGGCCCTGTTCGCGCCGCAGGACGTCCAGCGCGTCCCCGGCCACCTCGCCTTGGCGCTCGGCGCGGGGGCCACCGCCTGGCTCGTCGGCATGGCGCCCGCGGCGCTGCGCCCGCACGGCCCCGAGCGCCGCGCCACGGCCCGCGCCCTGCGCGCCGCCGCCGCGTACGCCGACGCCCACGCGGCCGGTCACAACACGGCCGGGCACGCGGCCGGGCCCCACCAGGAGCGCGCCCGGGCCGCCGCGGCCGACGCCGTGCACGCCGCCTGGCAGTCCCTGCACGCCACCCGCCCCGACGCGACCCGCGCGGCCCTGAGCGCCCTCGCCGCGACCGCCGAGCGGGCCCTCGCCGCCCCGGCCGCAGCCGACCCCGGGCACCTGCGCGCAGCGGCCGACGCGCTGCGCGGCACCGGCGCCGTGCCGCACCCCGAAGCCGTACCCCCGTTCGGCCCGCTCCCTGCCGAGCGCGCGGAAGCGGCCGAGTCCGCCGTACCCGTGTGGCGCCGCCTCGGTCCCGGTTCCCCGCTGCTGCCCGTCGCCCTGCGCACCGCCGTCGGTTGCGCGCTCGCCGGATACGCCTCGCTCGCCCTCGGCGTGGGCCGCCCCTACTGGGCGCTCGTCACGGCCGCCTCGCTCTACCAGGCCAACGTCACGCTCACCTGGAGCCGGGGCGTGCAGCGCGTGGTCGGCAACGTCATCGGCGTCGTGGCCTTCGCCGCCATCGCGCCCCTGGCCCATCTGAACCACGCGTCGCTGATCGTGGCCGGGCTCCTGCTCGCCTTCGGCGCGGAGGCCCTGATGTCCCGCAACTACTGGCTCGGCAGCGTGTGCGTGACGCCGATGGCGCTGCTCGTGACGGAGTTCGTCCGCTTCCAGGACCCGGCCGCGCTGATCGCCGACCGCGTCGTGGACACCCTCGTCGGCGCGCTGTGCGGCCTGGTCGCCGCCGTCGCCGTCACCAACCGGCGCGCCGCCGACCGCATCGAGCACGCCATCGCGGCGGCGGACCGCGCCCGCGCCCACGCCGAGCAGGCCCTCACGGGCCCCGCCCCCGAACTGCCCCGGGCCCGCCGCCGCCTCACCGCGAGCCTCGTCGACCTGCGCGCCGCCCACGACACCGCGGCGGGCGAGTGGTGGCAGCGCGAGCTGCCCGCCCAGCGGGTGGCCGTCACCGAGCGCGCAGGACACCGTACGCTCGCGGCGACGGTACGTGGTGCCGCGCGGCCCTGACGGGCCGGGTGGCCAGGGACGCGGCATGACGAGTGGGGCGCGAGGATGAGCAGTGGGTACGGCCGGACGGCGGCGGAGGACACCGTGGCCGCGGTGGTCCGGCAGTGGCGGCAGGCGCGCCCTGACATCGACACCGCGCCGATGGAGATCATCGGCCGCATCAACCGCTGCGCGGCCCTGCTCCAGCAGGCCGAGGACGCGCCGCTGCGCAGGGCGGGCCTGACCCGCCCCGAGTTCGACCTGCTCGCCGCCCTGCGCCGCACCGGCCACGAGCTGACGCCCGGCGAACTGGCCCGCGAGACCTTCTCCTCCGGCGCGGCGGTCACCAAGCGCCTCAAGCTGCTCCAGGAGCGCGAGCTGATCGACCGCCGCCCCGACACCCGGGACCGGCGGGTCACCCACGTCGGCCTCACCGACGCGGGCCGCGAGCTCGTCGACGGCATCCTGCCGGACCAACTGGCGTACGAGACCGGGGTGTTGTCGGGCCTCGCGGGCGACGGCCAGGAGCGGCTCGCGGGCCTCCTCGGCGAACTCCTCGGCCAGCTCGAAGGGCGGCTCGGCGTCCCGCGGGGGTGAGGCGCGCGCCCGGTCAGGGGCGGTAGCGCAGCGGATGGTCCTCGGGCACCTCCACCACCGCGATCCGGATGCCGTCCGGGTCGGCGATCCACATCTCGACCAGGCCCCACGGCTCGGTGACCGGCGGCCGCAGGATCTCGACGCCGCGCGCCGACAGGTCCTCGTACGCGGCCCGCACGTCCGCCACCTGCAGCCACAGCTGCACCGCGGGCGACGGCGGCGAGGCCGCGGCGTCCGCGCGCCCCGAGACCTCCAGGAAGCCGCCGCCCAGGAAGTACACCGTGCCGCGCTCGGGGCCCGTGCCGAACTCGCGGTACACGGCGAGACCCAGGTCATCGCCGTAGAACGCGCGGGCACGCTCCGGGTCCGTGGGGCGGATCAGGACCCTGCTGCTGAGTACATGCACCATGCAGCCGCACCTTAGTGGCGGGTTACGCTCAGCGGTGAGTGCCGCGGCACAGGAGTTCGCAGGTGCCGCCACCGAGCAGTGCCGACCGGCACACGGAAGTACGACAGACACGCGCCAGCACCGGAGATCGGAGACACGCGCCCATGGAGACCGCCCCGTCAAGCACCGGCGACCTGACCTTCCGCGACGCCACCGCGGCCGACGTCGACGCCCTGGTCGCCCTCATCGAGTCGGCGTACCGCGGGGACGACAGCCGCGCCGGGTGGACGACGGAGGCCGACATCCTTCAGGGGCAGCGCACCGACCCCCAGGGCGTCACGGCGGTCATCGACGCGCCGAACAGCAAGCTGCTCACCGTGGAGCGCGACGGCCGGATCGTCGCCTGCTGCCAGCTCGAACACCGCGGGGACCACGTCTACTTCGGGATGTTCGCCGTCAGCCCGGCGCTCCAGGGCGCGGGCCTCGGCAAGGTGATCATGGAGCGGGCGGAGCGGGCGGCCCGCGAGACCTGGGGCGTGCGCGAGATGCACATGACCGTGATCTCCGTACGCGAGGAGCTCATCGCCTGGTACGAGCGGCGCGGCTACCGCCGTACGGGAAAGCTGAGCCCCTTCCCGTACGGCGACGAGCGCTTCGGCATTCCGCAGCGCGACGACCTGGCGTTCGAGCTCCTGGTCAAGGAGATCGGCTGAAGCGGCCGGTACGGGGTCCGGCGCGGCGGCTCAGGCGGTGAAGCGGCCCGTCCGCTTGATGTCCGGGTAGTCCGTGGTCGCGCCGTCCAGCTGGAGCGCGCGCACCAGCCGCAGGTCGTCCTGGGTGTTCACGACCCAGCCGATGACCTTCAGGTCGGCCTTGCGCGCGTGCTCCACGATCTCCTGCGTCAGGCGGCGGATGTTCAGTACGAGCGTGGTGGCGCCGACCGCGGTGGCGCGCTCCACGACGTCCTTGCCGTAGCGGCTCGCGACCAGGGCCGTGCGCACGCCCGGGACGAGCCGGGAGATCTCGGCGATCGCCTCGTCGTGGAACGAGAGCACCTCGACCCGTCCCACCAGGTCGCGGGCGTGCATGACGTCGGCGAGCGCCCGCGCGGCCGCCACGTCCTTGATCTCGGCCTGCAGCGGCGCCTGCACCGCGTCCAGGACCTCTTCGAAGACCGGGACGCGCTCGCCCTGGCCCGCGTCGAGCCCGCGCAGCTCCGCGAGCGTCAGCTCGGCGATGGGGCCGGTGCCGTCCGTGGTGCGGCCCACGTCGGAGTCGTGCATGACGACGAGGGCTCCGTCCTTGCTGAGATGGAGGTCGAGTTCGATGATGTCCAGGCCCGCGGCCTGGGCAGCGACGAACGAACGCAGGGTGTTCTCGGGCTCGACACCCATGACACCGCGATGACCGATGGTGAGGAAGTTCAAGGTTCACTCGCTTCCGTCGACGGCGGCTCGGCTCCGCGCGGCTCGGCGGCTCTGACCACGCGGCAGGCCGCAGCCTAATCGCCCGCCTCGACGATGGGACCGTCCCTGCGCGGGGGAGTGGACTCGTCCGGTCTGGTGCCCACGATGCCCAGGATCAGTCCGGTGATGAGGGCTGCGACAAGTACGGCACGGGTGCTCAACGGTTCGCTGCTCCCTCGGGCGGGGACGGCTGACCCGGCCCGTCCTACCGCCGCGGCCCGCGTGATCGCGAGCGCTCTCACCCCTGGGTGGGCGCGTCGCCCGCGGGTTGACCCGCGGGCTCCCGACCCCCCGCCGGCGTTACGCCGCGCGGTCGGCGAGGGTGTGCGTCCGGTCCTGTTCCCGGGCCCCGGCCCGGGCCTGTCCCTGGGCCTCCGCCTGCGCCTCCGCCTTGGCTTCCGTCGCGTACCGGTCGACGTACTCCTGGCCCGAGAGGTCCAGGATCGCGTACATGATCTCGTCGGTGACGGCCCGCAGCGCCGCCCGGCGGTCCGCCATGCCCGCGTACCGGGAGAAGTCGAGGGGCTCGCCGAAGCGGAGGGTGATCGGCACGATGCTCGGCACCCGGCGGCCCGCGGGCTGGGCCTCGAACGTGCCGATCATCGCGCACGGCACCACCGGCGCGCCCGTGCGCAGCGCCATGGCCGCGACGCCGACCCTGCCCTTGTACAGCCGGCCGTCGTGCGAGCGCGTTCCTTCCGGGAAGATGCCGAGCAGCCCGCCCCTGCGGAGGACGGCCACGCCCGCGTCGACCGCGGCCTGCCCCGCGCCGCCGCCCGACCGGTCCACCGGGATCGTCTCGATGCCCCGGAAGAACGCCGCGGCGAGCCGCCCCCTGAGGCCCTTGCCCTGGAAGTACTCGATCTTGGCGAGGAAGTGGATGCGCCGCTTCAGGGTCACCCCGAGCAGGAACTGGTCGCAGAACGACTGGTGGTTGCCCGCGACGATCGCCCCGCCCCGGGCGGGGACGTGCTCGAGCCCCTCGATCCGCGGCCGGAACAGCCACCTCAGCAGCGGCACCAGGACGACGCACTTGAACAAGGGATAGAACATGCCCGTGACCCCCTCCTCACTCCTCGACTGCCCCCGCGCCGTGGCACGCTAGCCGCCTTTTGGGGCCGGTGGGAGAAGGCGAATCGCGCCAGCGGAAACCGGCGGGAGCCGCGGCCTTCCGAACAATTGTGGCGGTGAAATGTTGGAGCCCGTATCGATGCCTGCGGAGCAAGCGGTAGGTCTCTGACCTGGGGTGATGTGAGAGCCCTCCGGATAGTTTACGGAACTCCCTATTTCCTCGTGAGCTCCTCGTGGCTTCATTCGGTGCGCGTCAAGACCCTTTTTCCGGAAGGGATTTACGTGTTCGGAACATGGGGTGTGGCTGTTCTTCTCGCCTCACCCCGGGTCCGACGGGCCGGGGGTGCCCGCGCCCCCCCCGCGTGCGCCCCGAGCCCAGGCCCGCGCCGCACGGGAAACCATGGGAGAAGGGGCCGCCCTGGCGGTGTGGGACAGGAAAAACAGCGGCCTGGCGAGGGCTGGGCAGGATAATTTCCCGGGCCCCTCTTGTCCCGGAGAACCGCGCGCACATACGGTGTCCATACGCGAGGTTCTCCCGTGGAGGATGGGTTATGACGGAAATTCTTGTGCACGCGGCGGTGGACAGCTCGGACGCTGCCCGTGACGGACGAGTGGTGGACCACCCGGCCTGGCCGGTGCTCAAGGGTGCCGTCGAGGAGATCAGGCCCTGGCAGTCCAAGGACGGCTCGATCGACTTCGAGCGCGAGGGCGCCCCGTCGCGGGCCACGGCCGCGCAGGCCGTGGGCCGCGTGATGGACGCCGTCAAGGACCTCGCCCCGCTGCTCCCGCACGACGCCGCGTACCTCGACGCCCTGGCGGCCGACCTGCGCCGCTGGGCGGAGGACGGCTTCCAGGTGCCGGACTTCCTCGACTCGCTGCTCGCCTTCCAGCCCGCGGCCCGGCGCGAGGACGGCCTGCAGCACCTCGTCGTCTTCCCCATGTACACGCAGAACGGCAACCCGGACCGCAACTTCGAAGCGGTCGTGCTGCGCATGGTGTGGCCCGACTGGCTCGCCGAGCTCGAGCGCACGCGCTACGACAACCCGCTGTTCTGCGGCATCACCTTCGAGGACTTCACCGCCGGGTACGACACGAACTCGGCGGTCCTCTTCCCCGAGACCATCGCCGTGCGCGAGGCCCCCGAGCGGTTCAGCTGGGGCGGCATCTTCTGCGACCGCGAGGCCGCCCGCTTCCGCCGCGTCACCGAGGCCGCCGTCGACATCCTCGGCATCGAACTGCCCGCCGACGTCCGCGCGCTCGTCGACGACCAGGCCCGCTGCCAGGAGGCGTTCGTGCTGTGGGACATGGTCCACGACCGCACCCACAGCCACGGCGACCTGCCGTTCGACCCGTTCATGATCAAGCAGCGGCAGCCGTTCTGGATGTACGGCCTCGAAGAGCTGCGGTGCGACCTGACGGCCTTCAAGGAGGCCGTGAAGCTGGAGGCCGACGGCGTCCCGCAGGCCCGCGACGTGCAGTACGCGGTGCTCTTCGACCGGATGTTCCGCTTCCCGGTCACCGGCGAGCGGGTCCGCAACTACGACGGCCTCGGCGGCCAGCTGCTCTTCGCGTATCTGCACAAGCACGACGTGATCCGCTGGACCGACAACAAACTGAAGATCGACTGGCAGCGCGCGCCGCAGCTCACCAACCAGCTGTGCGCCGAGATCGAGAAGCTGTACCGCGACGGCATCGACCGCCCGAAGCTGGTGCACTGGCTCGCCGGGTACGAGCTGGTCTCGTCCTACCTCTCCCCGCACCCCGGCTCGCGCTGGGCCAAGGGCCCGGACGCCCTCGACACGTCGCTGCCGCCGCGGAAACTGGTGGACGAGGTGCTTCCGGACGAATTTCCGCTCAGCATGTTCTATGAGGCGCTCTCGAAGAAGCTGAAGCACGTGATCGCCTCCACGAAGGGGATCACCGCGGACTCGGGCGTCGCGAAGGCCGCCGCATGAGCGACGGCACCAAGGGGAGCAACAAGGAGGCGAGGACCATGTCCGCACTCGACGGAGCCGTGGTGGCGGTCGCAGGGGCCGCGGGCCCCGCTGGGCGCGCCACGCTGCTCAGGCTCGCGGAGGCCGGCGCGACGGTGGTCGCGGCCGACGCCGACGCCGCGCGCCTCGCGGAGGCCGTGGACGCGGCGCGCTACGCCCACGGCGGCGCCACCGTCACCGGCGACACGGTCGACCTCCTCGACCTCGACGCCACCCGCGCCTGGGCCGACCGCACGGAGAAGGAGTTCGGCCGCGTCGACGGCCTCGTGCACCTCGTCGGCGGCTGGCGCGGCAGCGCGTCCTTCGCCGAGACCGACCTCGGTGACTGGGAGCTCCTGGAGAAGCTCCTGATCCGCACCGTGCAGCACACCTCGCTCGCCTTCGAGGCCGGGCTCAACCGCAGCGCCAACGGCCGCTATCTGCTGATCAGTGCCGCGGGCGCGGCCAAGCCCACCGCGGGCAACGCGGCGTACGCGGCCTCCAAGGCGGCGGCCGAGGCCTGGACGCTCGCGCTCGGGGACGCCTTCCGCAAGGCCGGGGGCGAGGCGGGACCGCAGTCGGCGGCTGCGATCCTGGTGGTGAAGGCGCTGGTCCACGACGCGATGCGCGCGGAGCGGCCCAGCGCGAAGTTCGCGGGCTTCACCGACGTCAAGGAGCTGGCCGAGGCCATCGCCGGAGTGTGGGAGCGGCCCGCATCGGAAGTGAACGGAAAGCGCCTGTGGCTGACCGAGAAGCCGTGAACCCTCCGAAGACCGACGCCAAGCGGCATCACGACCCCGGCGTCCGCGGCTTCGCGAGCGACAACTACGCCGGAGCGCACCCGGAGGTCCTCGCCGCGCTCGCCCTCGCCAACGGCGGCCACCAGGTCGCCTACGGCGAGGACGAGTACACCGAGCACCTCCAGCGGGTGATCCGCGGCCACTTCGGCGCGAGCGCCGAGGCCTTCCCGGTCTTCAACGGCACCGGCGCGAACGTCGTCGCCCTGCAGGCGGTCACCGACCGCTGGGGCGCGGTGATCTGCGCGGAGAGCGCGCACATCCACGTCGACGAGGGCGGCGCCCCGGAGCGGATGGGCGGCCTGAAGCTTCTGACCGTGCCGACCCCCGACGGCAAGCTCACCCCTGAGCTGATTGACCGTCAGGCGTTCGGCTGGGAGGACGAGCACCGGGCGATGCCGCAGGTCGTCTCGCTCGCGCAGAACTCCGAGCTGGGCACCGTCTACACGGTGGACGAGATACGCGCGATAGTCGACCACGCCCACGGGCACGGGATGCTGGTGCACCTGGACGGCGCGCGCCTCGCGAACGCGGCGGCCTCCCTCGACGTGCCGATGCGGGCGTTCACCAACGCGCTCGGCGTCGACATCCTCTCGCTCGGCGGCACGAAGAACGGCGCGGTGTTCGGTGAGCTCGTCATCGTCCTCAACCACGACGCCGTGCGCCACATGAAGCATCTGCGCAAGCTGTCCATGCAGCTGGCCTCCAAGATGCGGTTCGTGTCGGTGCAGTTCGAGGCGCTGCTGGCCAAGGACCTGTGGCTCCGTAACGCCCGGCACGCCAACGAGATGGCCCAGCGCCTCGCCGAGGGCGTCCGCGCGGTGCACGGCGTGGAGATCCTGTACCAGGTGCAGGCCAACGCCGTCTTCGCGCGCCTGCCGCACGACGTCAGCGAGCGCCTCCAGAAGCGGTTCCGCTTCTACTTCTGGAACGAGGCGGCCGGCGACGTTCGCTGGATGTGCTCCTTCGACACCACCGAGGACGACGTGGACGCCTTCGTGGCGGCGCTGAAGGAGGAGATGGCGCGCTAGCCGCGCCCATCCCTGGGCGCCGCGGGCATCCCTGGATCCGCATAGGTATGCGGCCGATCGAAAAGTCATTGACTCGCGATCGGCCGCTTTCCTATGCTCGCGCGCCATGCAGCTGATCCAGGAGAACCCCGACCTCTCCGCCTATCTCGCGGCGGACGAGGCCATCGACCACACGCATCCGCTGGTACGGGAGACGGCCGCCCGCCTCGCCAGGGACAGCGCGGACTCCTACGCGTACGCCCGGGCCGCCTTCGAGTGCGTGCGCGACACCGTCCCGCACTCCGCGGACTCCGGGGACATGCGCGTGACCTGGCGCGCCTCCGACGTCCTTGAGCAGGGCACCGGCATCTGTCACGCCAAGGCCCACGCGCTCGCCGCGCTGCTGCGCGCCGAGGACATCCCCACGGCCCTGTGCTACCAGCGCCTCCGCCACGACGACGGCAGCGGGTTCGTCCTGCACGGACTGGTCGCCGTGCGCTTCAATGGCTCCTGGCACCGGCAGGACGCGCGCGGCAACAAGCCGGGTGTCGACGCGCGGTTCTCCCTCGACGGCGAGCGCCTGGCGTTCCCCGTGGACGCGGCGGCCGGAGAGATCGACCATCCGACGCTGTACGCGGCCCCGCACCCGGCGACGCTGCGCGCCCTGCGGGCGGCCCGGGACCGGCCCCACTTGTGGCAGACCCTCCCGGCGGTGCTCTGACCGGCGGTGCTCTGACCCGTACGGCGACGGCGCGCCGCCCTGCTGCTCGCGCTCGGCGGCCGGGCCGGGACCACGCCACGAAACATCGGACGTACAAGATGACGGAGAAGGCGTGTTCGCTCTCAAAGGCCTGATGCGGTCGGGGACTTGAGGAGTCATCGGACCTATTCCTGTCCGATTCCTTGACGCGAACGGGCCGTGCCGCCGATGCTGCCAGTCGTCCGGCGCGGCCCACTCCGTCAGCGGAAAGGCTCACCCATGACCCCGATCTCGCGGCGCGCGTTCGTCGCAGGCACGTCCGGAGCCCTGGTCGCCGCGGGTTCGCCCGTCGCGTGGGGCGGGCCCGCGGCCGCGCGCCGCGACGACGACGCGCACGGCGGACTCCTGCGCGACGCCGCGATGGTGTGGAAGCGGCTGCCCCGCAGCTGGCAGGAGGGCCCGTTCCTGGCCAACGGCTTCCTCGCCGCGCACCTGTACGCCAAGCCCGGCGAGGGCAACGTACTGCGCGTCATGGTCAACCACTCGCACGTACAGGACCAGCGCGGCCAGTGGGAGGCGGCGATCGGCTACTCCCGGCTCGGCGTGGGCTGCTTCACGCTCACCCTCGCCGGGGCCGTCACCGGCGTCGACTGGAAACTGGACCTGGAGAACGCCGAGTTGACCGGCACGGTCACCACCGCGCGGGGCAGCGTCGCGTTCACGGCCCTGATCCTCAGTCAGGCGGACGTGCTCCTGGTGTCGTGGGAGCCGAGCGCCGGCGAGGAGTCGGCGGCCTGGGGCTTCACCGCGCTGCCGTCGCGCACCACCCGCACGACCCGCATCCCGCCCGACTACACGGCCAACCCCGACCCGGCCACGGGCCCCGGCTTCGTCGAGCAGCCGCTGCACGCGGGCGGCGGCTACACCACCGCCTGGCGCGAGGTCCGCTCCGGCACGAAGCGGCTCCTCGCGGCGACCATCGCGTACGGGCACCCGGAGTCGACGGGCCGCGACACGGCCGTACGGACGGTCGAGGAGGCCCTCGACGGCTCACCGGCGGACGCCGTCGCGCGCCACCGCGGCTGGTGGCGCGCCTTCCACCGGCGCAGCTTCGTGTCCGTGCCCGACAAGAAGGTCCAGCGCTTCTACTGGATCCAGCTGTACAAGCTCGCCTGCGCGACCCGCGGCCACGGCCCGGTCACCCCGGTCTTCGGGCCGTGGTTCCCCGAGTCGGGCAACAACTGGACCAGCATCTGGTGGAACACCAACGTCCAGGTGACGTATCCGCTCGCCAACGGCTCCAACCACCGGGAACTCGACGCCGTCACCCCGACGTTCGCCCGGTACCACGAGAACCTGGAGTCCAACATCCAGCCGCGGCTGCGCGACGGCGACACCTACGCGCTGTGCCACCCCGGCGACTGGAAGCTGCGCTCGGGCCCGCGCTACGTGGGCGTCCCCGGCGAGAGTCCCAACGACCACACCGGCAACCTCATCTGGGCCCTGCACAACGCCTGGGTCACCCACCGCCACCACATGGACGACGACGCCCTGCGGCACGTCATCCGCCCGGTCCTCACCAAGGCGGTGCAGTACTACGCCCGCCACCTCACCGAAGGCTCCGACGGCAGGCTGCACCTGCCCGAGACCCGCTCGCCCGAGTACGCCAACGCCGCCGACTGCACGTACGACCTGTCGCTCCTGCGCTGGGGCGTCACCGCCCTCCTGGACTCCGTGCGGCGGCTGCGTCTGCGCGATCCGCACGAGAAGCAGTGGCGCGACATCCGCGACCGCCTCGTCCCGTACCACCGGGGCGAGAACGGCGTCATGATCGGCGCGGGCGTGCCGCTCGCCGACTCGCACCGCCACTACTCGCACCTGCTGTGGCTCTATCCGCTCCAGGAGCGGCTCGACCGGCGCAGCTTCGACCACTGGGCGAGCATGCGGAGCCGCTGGCACGGCTACAGCCACGCCGCGGCCGCCTCCATGGAGACGCTCTTCCACGAGCCCGAGCGCGCCCTGCGCCACCTGCGCTTCTACCTGGACGGGAACGTCACGGACAACTGCGCGCTCACCCCCAACACCATGTACCGCGAGGGCTCCAACTTCGCCCTGGAGAGCCCGATCAGTGCGGCCCAGTCGCTGCTCGACATGCTGACGCAGAGCCACGGGGGAGTGGTCCAGGTCTTCCCCGCCGTGTCGGACACCTGGGGCGACGCCAGTCTGCAGCAGGTGCGTACGCAGGGCGCGTTCCTCGTCGACGCCTCGCGGCGCAAGGGGCGTACGGAGTGGGTGCGCGTACGGAGCGAGGCCGGGGAGCCGCTGCGCCTTCGGCACGGGATCGCCGGGGAGATCGAGGTGCGGGACGAGCGGGGCGGGCCGCTGCCGTACGAGGGGGACGACGTCATCAGCGTGCCGCTGCGGCGGGGGCAGGCCGTCGTGGTGGCGCCGAAGGGCGCGCGGCCGTCGCTGACGCCGAGGGACGTGGCGGGGAACGGGGCGGAGCCCGCGTGGGGGCTGCCGTAGGTCCGGCGTGGGGATAGTTCAGTGCGCTGCACTGGGTGGTGCTATACGCTGTACTTCCATCCGTCGTTTTCCGCGAACCAAGGCAGACCATGACGCTCACCCTCACCGTGTCCGACGAGGTGCGCACGCTCGTACCCGGCTTCACCCACGTCGCCATCGAGGCGTACGGCCTCGTCAACGGCCCCAGCACCGACGGCACGTCGGCCCTGCTCGACGACGCCGCGCGCCGCCTCGCCGCGCGCCTCGACGGCCGCGCCCCGCACGAGGACCCGCACATGGCGGCCTGGCGCGCGGCGTACACCGCCTTCGGCGCCAAGCCCTCGCGCACCCGCAACTCCGCGGAGGCCCTGGCCAAGCGGGCGCTCGCCGACGGCGGGCTGCCGCGGATCAACACCCTGGTCGACGTCTACAACGCGATCAGCGTGGCCCATCTGATCCCCGTCGGCGGCGAGGACCTGGACCGCATCAAGGGCGGTATGCGCCTGGTGCGGGCCACGGGTGACGAGGACTTCGTCACCATGGCGGGCGGTGAGCCGGTCGTCGAGCACCCGGACGCGGGTGAGGTCGTGTGGCGTGACGACGAGGGCGTGACCTGCCGCCGTTGGAACTGGCGGCAGGGGCCGCGTACTCGCCTCACCGAGGCGACGGTGAACGGGGTCTTCCTGTTGGAGGGGATGGGGTCTGAGGCCGGGCTTGAGGCGGCGGGGGCGGAGCTTGCGGAGTTGCTGGAGAAGTTCAGTCCTGGGGGGCGGGTTGTGCTCCACGGAGCCGTTTGACCGCCGGGCTCGGGGGGGGGGGCCCCGCCCCCCCCCCCACCACCCGACACGGAGGGCGCACGACGCCGGGGGTGGAGGGC
>NZ_JBHYJH010000054.1:17476-35769 GCF_042740445.1 Streptomyces sp. NPDC059003
CGGAGCCGTTTGACCGCCGGGCTCTCCCACCCGCCCGCCCGTTTCCACCCTGACCTCGGGTGGACGCCCCTCGCGGGGGTTTCCCGCCGTCGGCGGCTGCTGGTTCCCGCCGCTACCGCGGCGATTCTTTCCCACCCGCCCGCCCGTGACCCTCGTTCGGCGGGGGAACGCCCCTGGTGGGGGTTGTCCGCCGTCGGCGGCTGCCGGTTTCCGCCGCTACCGCGGCGGTTTGTTTCCCACCCGCCCGCCCGTTTCTGCTCTCCCGGCGGGTGGACGCCCCTCGTGGGGGTTGGTCACCGTCGGCGGCTGCCGGTCCGGGGGTGCGGGCAGGGCGGTAGGTCGTGGGTGGGTGGGCGGGGTGAGGCCGTCGCGGTTGCGGCGGTGCGGGCGCGCACGTGCGTGGGGCCGGGCGCCGCCCGTAAAAGGTCAGGCCCCCGTTCCGCGGAGCTCGGCCGGGGTCGGGGCCGTGCCGCCCAGGTGGGCCGGCATCCACCAGGTGTCGTCGGGGCCCTTGGGGCGGACCGGGTAGGCGCGCTGGGCGGCCTCCAGGAGCTCCTGGCAGCGCTCGCGCAGACGGCGCGTGATCGCGCCCGCGTACTGGTCCTTCGGGGCCTCGACGCGCTCGCCGACCCGGATCGTGACGGGGATGTGCTGCCGCTTGAAGTTGCGCGGGTGGCCCTTCGTCCACAGCCGCTGCGTGCCCCATACCGCCATCGGGACGAGCGGGACCCCGGCCTCCTGCGCCAGGCGCGCGGCGCCCGACTTGAACGTCTTCAGCGTGAACGACTGCGAGATCGTCGCCTCGGGGAAGACGCCGATGATCTCGCCCGAGCGCAGCGAGTCCAGGGCGTGGGCGTAGGCGAGCTCGCCCTGCTTGCGGTCCACCGGGATGTGCTTCATGCCGCGCATCAGCGGACCCGAGATCCGGTGGCGGAACACCGACTCCTTCGCCATGAACCGCACCAGACGCTTCTGCGGCAGCGCCGCCAGGCCGTTGAAGATGAAGTCCAGGTAGCTGATGTGGTTGCTGACAAGCACCGCGCCGCCCGACCTCGGGATGTTCTCGGAACCCTTGCAGTCGATCTTCAGGTCCAGCGCCTTGAAGAAGGTCTTGGCGATGCCGATGACCGGTCGGTAGACGAGTTCTGCCATGGGTGGGGAGGCCCTTCATCTCTGCCAGAGGAGAGGGCCTTTGGCAGGTAACCAAGTTACGGATCCGTAGGTCTACGGCTCCGCAGATCGTGCCCCAAGAACGAGCGGCTGGCCAGCCGTGGTGCCCGAGACGCGGGAGATTCTCGTCACGTCGGAAATCTTTCCGTACGCGCGCGTGCTGATGAATACGACGTATGCGGTGCCCCCGGTGCGGGGCGGTGCCCGCACCGGCGGGCGGCACGGAAGGGTGGGGAGACGCGGTGACAGCAGCGCGCGCACGAGAGGCCGGGCGACGGCTCGGCGCGGGGGACCTCGGCGCACCACTGGGGGAGCGGGCCACGCTCGTGCAGTTCTCCAGCGCCTTCTGCCAGCCCTGCCGGGCGACCCGCAGAGTCCTCGCCGACGTCGCTGCCATGGTGCCCGGCGTGGCACACGTGGAGATCGACGCCGAGGGCGCCCTGGACCTCGTACGCGACCTGCGGGTCCTCAAGACGCCGACGGTGCTGGTCCTGGACGCCGAGGGGCACGTGGTGCGGCGCGCGGCGGGGCAGCCGCGGAAGGCCGATGTCATCGCGGCGCTGGGCGCTGCCGTACGAGGCGGGGGCGCGTGATGGATCTTTCATCTGCCTGCGGGCACTTGACTGCACGTACCACCCGTCGTCAGCCTGCTTGCATGCCACCCGAGCTCCTTCTCTTCGAGCGTGTCCATGTGGACCTCGCACGTCATGCCAGTGCGCGCTGTTGGTCCTGCTGAGCAGCCACGGACCCGCTCGTACCTCCTGCAGAAGGACAACTCCATGACGGCCACGCCCGACCTCGGCACTCCTCAGCTCGCCTCCCCCGACCTCCTGCGCTCCGTCTTCAGGCGGCACGCGGCCGGAGTCGCCGTGATCACCGCACGGGGCACGGGCCCCGTCGGTTTCACGGCCACCTCGCTCACCTCCGTCTCCGCCCAGCCGCCGATGATCTCGTTCGGCATCGGCACCGGCGCCTCCAGCTGGCCCACGGTCTCGCGGGCCGAGCACGTCGGCGTGCACCTGCTCGGCGAGCACCAGCAAGAGCTCGCCGCGACCTTCGCGCGCAGCGGCGCCGACCGCTTCGCCGCGCCCACGCGCTGGTTCGAAGGACCGCACGGCGTGCCCGTCCTCGAGGGCGTCCTCGCCTGGCTGGTCTGCCGGATCGAGGCGCGCGTGCCCGCGGGGGACCACCGCATCGTGCTCGCCGAGGCGGTCGTCGGCGACCCCGCGGGGGCGGGGCGTCCGCTGCTGTACCACCAGGGGCGCTTCAACGCGCTGCGCGACTGAGCCGTTCCCGCGCGCGCCGGTCCGGTGACGGGTGGTGCGCACGGTTACGGAGCGTTGCGAAGGTCACAGTTCAAAGCGCTTGCTTAGCGGGAAAGCACTGGGTGTACTCATGAGTAATATTCCGGTTGGAGCGGGGCCGCCCCGACCGGGGACCGCCGCTTGAGGCGCCTATGCTGCCTGCAAGAAGGCAGTAGCCCCAGCCAAGGCAGCAGCCCAGTAATGACGATGCAGTAGGAGAGCCGGCGTGAGCTTGAGGATCGTTGTCTGTGTGAAGTACGTGCCCGACGCCACCGGCGACCGGCACTTCGCCGAGGACCTGACCGTCGACCGCGACGACGTGGACGGCCTGCTCTCGGAGCTCGACGAGTACGCGGTCGAGCAGGCCCTGCAGATCAAGGAAGCGGCTGACGACGACGCCGAGATCACGGTCCTGACCGTCGGCCCCGAGGACGCCAAGGACGCGCTGCGCAAGGCTCTCTCGATGGGCGCCGACAAGGCCGTCCACGTCGAGGACGACGACCTGCACGGCACGGACGTCATGGGCACGTCCCTGGTGCTCGCCAAGGCCATCGAGGAGACCGGGTACGACCTGGTCGTCGCCGGCATGGCCTCGACCGACGGCACCATGGGCGTCCTGCCCGCGATCCTCGCCGAGCGCCTCGGCGTCCCGCAGGTCACGCTGCTCTCCGAGGTCTCCGTCGACGGCGGCGTCGTCAAGGGCCGCCGCGACGGCGACACCGCGTCCGAGCAGCTCGAGGCGTCCCTGCCGGCCGTCGTGTCCGTCACGGACCAGTCGGGCGAGGCCCGTTACCCGTCCTTCAAGGGCATCATGGCCGCCAAGAAGAAGCCGGTGAAGTCGTTCGACCTGGACGACCTGGACATCGACGCCGAAGAGGTCGGCCTCGAGGGCGCCTGGACCAAGGTCGACTCCGCCGCCGAGCGTCCCGCGCGCACCGCGGGCACGATCGTCAAGGACGAGGGCGAGGGCGGCAAGCAGCTGGCCGCCTTCCTTGCGGAGCAGAAGTTCATCTAGACACCGCCTCGCGGGCCGGAAGTTCATCCGAGCTTCCGTCAGCCCATCCCTCCCCACCTTCTTCGTACTCGCAGGAGATTGAAGTCCCATGGCTGAAGTTCTCGTCTACGTCGACCACGTCGACGGAGCCGTCCGCAAGCCCACCCTGGAGCTGCTCACCCTCGCCCGCCGCATCGGCGAGCCCGTCGCCGTCGCGCTCGGCGCCGGCGCCGAGGCCACCGCCGCCACGCTCGCCGAGCACGGCGCGGTCAAGGTCCTCACGGCCGACGCCCCCGAGTTCGCCGACTACCTCGTCGTGCCGAAGGTGGACGCGCTGCAGGCCGCGTACGACGCCGTGTCCCCGGCCGCCGTGCTCGTGCCGTCGTCCGCCGAGGGCAAGGAGATCGCGGCCCGCCTCGCGGTCCGCATCAAGTCCGGCATCATCACCGACGCCATCGACCTGGAGGCCGGCGACGAGGGCCCGGTGGCCACGCAGTCCGTGTTCGCGGCGGCGTTCACCACCAAGTCCCGGATCAGCAAGGGCACCCCGGTCATCACCGTCAAGCCCAACTCGGCCCCGGTCGAGGCCGCCCCGGCCGCGGGCGCCGTCGAGGCCCTGTCCGTCTCCTTCTCGGAGCAGGCCACCGGCACCAAGGTCACCGCGCGCACCCCGCGCGAGTCGACGGGGCGTCCCGAGCTGACCGAGGCCGCGATCGTGGTCTCCGGCGGCCGCGGCGTCAACGGCGCCGAGAACTTCGCGATCATCGAGGCGCTCGCCGACTCGCTCGGTGCGGCCGTCGGCGCCTCGCGCGCCGCCGTCGACGCGGGCTGGTACCCGCACTCGAACCAGGTCGGCCAGACCGGCAAGTCGGTCTCGCCGCAGCTGTACGTCGCGGCGGGCATCTCCGGTGCCATCCAGCACCGCGCCGGCATGCAGACCTCGAAGACCATCGTGGCCGTCAACAAGGACGCCGAGGCCCCGATCTTCGACCTGGTCGACTACGGCGTCGTCGGCGACCTCTTCGAGGTCGTCCCGGCCCTGACCGAAGAGGTCAAGACCCGCAAGGGCTGACCCGTCGGGCTCGCACCACCGCACGAGGCCCCCGCCTCCGCCGCGCGCGGAGCCGGGGGCCTCGTGCTCCGTGCGGCGCGTACGGGGTGGCGTCCCGCCCCGTCACAGGGTGATGCTGGCCTGCACCGGCAGGTGGTCGCTCGGGAACTGCCCGTCCAGGGAGAAGGTGTTGATCGCCGCCGCGTGCACGCGCGTGCCCGGCGACGCGAGGATCCAGTCGATGCGGTCGCCGTCCGGGACGAGCGGCTTGTAGCCGTGGAACGTCGCGTACCGCTTGCTGCGCTCGGCGGCGGCGTCCCAGGTGTCGACGAGCTCCGCCTTCAGCATCGTGTCGTACACCGGGTTCTTGTGGGCGGCGACGTTGAAGTCACCGGTGACGATCTTCGGCAGGGCGCGGTCGAGGGCCGAGAGGCGGTCGGAGATCAGATGGGCCGCGCGCGTGCGGGCGTACTGGCTCGCGTTGTCCAGATGCGTGTTGAGCACGTACAGCTCGCGGTCCGTGCGCCGGTCGAGGAAGCGGACCCAGGTGACCATCCGGATCGAGCCGCCGCCCCAGGTGTTGGAGCCGATCACGTCCGGGGTGTCCGAGAGCCAGAAGTGCTCGTACGCGACGGGCGCGAGGCGGCGCGTGTCGTAGAAGACGGTCATGAACTCGTCCCGGCTGCCGCCCGCGCGGCCCGTGCCGATCCAGGCGTAGTGCCGCCCCAGGTCCTCGGCGATGTCCCGCACCTGGTGGTAGAGGCCCTCCTGGGTGCCGATGACATGGGGCCGCGCGCGCCGCAGCAGCTCCTGCGTCACGGGCCGGCGCTCGGGCCAGGAGTTGGGCGGGGTCTCGCTCGCGTAGCGCAGGTTGAACGACATGACCTCCAGGCGGCGGCCCGGGCGCTCGATCGCGTGCGCCGGTGACGCGGCGAGCGCGGTGGCGAGCAGCGGGACCGATACGGCCACGGCGGTGCGCAGGCCGGAGCGGCGGGTCACTGGGGTGTCGGTCGGCACGCGGTCTCCTTCGGTCGGTCGGGGTCAGGATGGAATGGGCCCACGGAAGTGTGGAAGCACCATCTGAGACATGCGTGAACGGTCGGGGTCCGGCACGCGAGAAGGTGTTGACCAGCGGGAAGGTCCATGGATAACTTCGCTATACGGATTCTTGATTCCGGCAAACGGAAAGTTCGGCGACAACTCGGCTTGAGATCGGTTTGAGATCGGCTTGAGAACGGCATGAGGCGCGACGCGCGGGACACCTGAGCCCGAGAACGCCGCACGCGCCTCACCGCCTCACCGCGACTGTGGAGGGTGCACGGATGGGTCAGCAGGAGAACGTGGCAACGAGCCTCGCGGGCACGGTCAGCGACGGCATCAGCGCCTCGCTCGCGCCGGTGGACGCCGAGCTCGAGCGCCGCTACCCCGGAGACCCCGGCACCCGCCAGCCCGTGCACACGGTGTACGTCCCAGGCGAGCAGTTCGCCGCCGACACGATCCGCAGCTGGGGCGACCGGGCGCTCGCCGCGCTCGACGAACACGCGCCGGACGCCGCGTCCTTCGCCGCCGTGCTCGGCCTGTCCGACGACCTCGCGGAGCCGGTGTACGCGCGCGTGCGGGCCAAGCTGGAGCGCGAGCCCGTCGAGGACCTCCGGGTCGACTTCGAGGACGGCTACGGCGGACGCACCGACGCCGACGAGGACGACGACGCGGCCCGCGCGGCCCGCCTCGTCGCCGCGGCGTACGCGGACGGCACCGCGGCGCCGTACATGGGCATCCGCATGAAGTGCATGGAAGCCGCCGTGCGCGACCGGGGCATCCGCACGCTCGACGTCTTCCTCACCGGCCTCATGGAGGCGGGCGGACTGCCCGACGGGCTCGTCCTGACGCTGCCGAAGGTGACGTACGCCGAGCAGGTCACCGCGATGGTGCGGCTCCTGGAGGAGTTCGAGAAGGCGCGCGGACTTACGCCCGGGCGGATCGGCTTCGAGATCCAGATCGAGACCAGCCAGTCCATCCTCGCCGCCGACGGCACCGCGACCGTCGCCCGCATGCTCGACGCCGCCGAGGGCCGCGCGACCGGCCTGCACTACGGCACCTTCGACTACAGCGCCTGCCTCGGCGTCTCCGCCGCGTACCAGGCGAGCGACCACCCCGCCGCCGACCACGCCAAGGCGGTCATGCAGGTCGCCGCCGCGGGCACGGGCGTGCGCGTCTGCGACGGCTCCACGAACGTCCTGCCGGTCGGCCCCACGGCGCAGGTCCACGACGCCTGGCGGCTGCACTACGGCCTGACCCGGCGCGCCCTGGCCCGGGCCTACTACCAGGGCTGGGACATGCACTCCGGCCACATCCCCACCCGCTACGCCGCCGTCTTCGCCTTCTACCGCGAGGGCTTCGAGCAGGCCGCGGCCCGCCTGGCCGCCTACGCCAACCGGACCGGCGGCGACATCGCCGACGAACCCGCCACCGCCAAGGCCCTCGCCGGGTACCTGCTGCGCGGCCTGGACTGCGGCGCCCTCGACACCGCCGAGGTCACCCGGCTCACCGGCCTCACCCTGGCCGGACTCCAGGTGTACGCGGGCCCGCGCCGGGGCGATCTGACGCCGTCGGCGAAGTAGCGCCCGGCGGCCGACCGGGACGCCCGGTACCCGATCCGGACAGCGCCCGTCAACGGCTCCGGCCGGTGGACCCGTGTCTGGTGGGCCAGGACACGGGTCGGGACACGGGTCAGGACCCGCCCGCCCTCAGTCCGCCGGCGCCAGCTCCCCCGACCCCCGGGTGATCAGTCGCGTCGGCAGCTCGACGCGCTCCGGCGCGCCCGACGCGCCGTCCAGGCGGCGGAAGAGCCGCTCCGCCGCCGTGCGGCCCAACTGCGCCGCGTCCTGGGCGACGACCGTGACGCCCGGCCTGAGCAGGTCCGCAAGCTCGATGTCGTCGAAGCCGACCAGGGCGACGGGCCGGGCGAGGGCGGCCAGGACGCGGACGACCGTGACCGTCACGCGGTTGTTGCCCGCGAAGACCGCCGTCACCGGGGCGGGGCCCGCCAGCATCGACGTGGTCGCGCCCGTGACCCGCTCCGGGTCCGTGGGGCCGAGCGAGACCCAGGACTCGTCGACCTCGATGCCCGCGTCCGCCATCGCCGCGCGATAGCCGCGCAGGCGCTCTATGGCGGTGTGGATGCGCGGCTGGTCGCCGATGAAGCCGATGCGCGTGTGGCCGTGCGCGATGAGGTGCGCGACGCCGTCCCGCGCGCCGCCGAAGCTGTCGGAGAGCACCACGTCGGCGTCGATCCGCCCCGGCGGCCGGTCCACGAACACGGTCGCGACCCCCGCCGCGATCTCCGGCTCCAGATAGCGGTGGTCGTCGCCCGCGGGAATGATCACGAGCCCGTCGACGCGCCGGGCGCAGAGCGCGAGCGCCAACTCCTGCTCCCGGTCGGGGTCTTCGGCGCTCGAACCGTTGATGAGCAGCGCCCCGTGCGCACGGGCGACCTCCTCGACCGCGCGGCTCAGCGGACCGTAGAACGGGTCGGCGAGGTCCTCGAGGACGAGGCCGATGCTCGCCGTACGGCCCTTGCGCAGCACCCGCGCGCTGTCGTTGCGCCGGAAGCCGAGCGCGTCGATGGCCTCCTGCACCCGGCGCTCGGTGTCCGGCGTGACCCCCGGCTCGCCGTTCACGACGCGGGAGACCGTCTTGAGGCCCACGCCCGCGCGCGCGGCGACGTCCTTCATGGTCGGGCGGTTGCCGTAACGGCTTCTGGGGTCCGCGGATCCGGCCGAAGGGCTCCCCTCGGGGCGGAGAGGGGAGACGGGGGTGCGGGCGGTCTCGGCCACGGTGCGCTGTCCTGTCTGTCGTCCAGTGCGGGTAAGGAAGTTCAGTCTTCCACTGTGTACGGGGTTCACAGGGCGGTACGGGTGCTCGGGCGGTACAGGTCCACAGGACGTCCACGCGGACCCGGCGGCACGGACCTGCGCCCGTACGTCAGTACGACCATGGGGGCGTGCCCGGTTCCCCGTACGGCGCACGCCCGCCCGGGCCCCTGGCCGTCAGGGCCGGATGCGTGCGGGCGGCAAGAGAACCTGGACAACGTTGTCAGATACACGAGAGACTGTCTCCCGCACTCTCCGGCCTGCCCTTTCCCCAGGAGATCTCACACTGATGCCCACGGACCTCGTCGCCGCACTCGACATCGGCGGTACCAAGATCGCCTGCGCTCTGGTGGACGGCCGCGGCCGGATACTGCGGCGAGCCCAGCGGCCGACGCCCGCGCGTGAGGACGGCGAGACCGTGATGCGGGCCGTCACGGAGGTCCTCGCCGAGCTGGCGGGCGGTGAGTCCTGGGACCTCGTCCGCGCGGTCGGGATCGGCAGCGCGGGTCCGGTGGACGCGTCGGCGGGCACCGTCAGTCCCGTGAACGTCCCCGGCTGGCGCGGGTTTCCGCTGGTCGAGCGGGTGCGGGCGGCGACCGGCGGGCTGCCCGTCGAGCTGGTGGGCGACGGTGTGGCGATGACGGCCGCCGAGCACTGGCAGGGTGCCGCCCGCGGCCATGACAACGCGCTGTGCATGGTGGTGTCCACGGGCGTCGGCGGCGGCCTGGTCCTCGGCGGCTCCCTGCACCCGGGGCCCACCGGCAACGCGGGCCACATCGGTCACATCAGCGTGGACCTCGACGGGGACCCCTGCCCCTGCGGTGCGCGCGGCTGCGTCGAGCGGATAGCGAGCGGGCCGAACATCGCGCGGCGCGCCCTGGACGCGGGGTGGCGGCCGGGGCCGGACGGTGACGCGTCGGCTGCCGCCGTCGCGCTGGCCGCGCGGGCGGGGGATCCGGTCGCCAACGCGTCCTTCGAGCGGGCGGCGCAGGCGCTTGCCGCGGGGATCGCCGCGACCGCCACGCTGGTCGAGATCGACATCGCCGTGATCGGTGGGGGCGTGGCCAAGGCGGGGGACGTGCTGTTCACGCCGTTGCGGCGGGCCCTGCGGGATTACGCTGCGCTGTCGTTCGTGCGGGGGCTGGCCGTCGCGCCCGCGCTGATGGGGACGGATGCGGGGCTTGTGGGGGCGGCTGCGGCTGCGCTGCGGGTCTTTCCGGGGGCGGTGTCCCTCGCGGGGGCGCCCCAGGCCCGCCCCTTCCCGAACTAGGGGCTCCGCCCCTAGGACCCCTTTTTTCGCGCTGCGCGCTCGTCCTCAAACGCCGGACGGGCTACTGCCGGGCCGCGCCTCAGTGGTGCGGCCCGGCGTGGTGGGTCAGTCCTGGCGGCTCGTGACCTCGACGAGGTGCATGCCGAACTGGGTCTTCACCGGGCCCTGGACCTCGCCGACCGGGGCCGAGAAGACGACCTGGTCGAACTCGGGCACCATCTGGCCCGGGCCGAACGAGCCGAGGTTCCCGCCGTCGCGCGACGAGGGGCACGAGGAGTGCTTCTTGGCCAGCTCGGCGAAGTCCGCTCCCCCCGCGATCTGCTCCTTCAGCTGCAGCGCTTCGGCTTCGGTCTTGACCAAGATGTGACGCGCGGTGGCCCTAGGCATTCGTGACACCCTTTCGATTGCGTATGAACGCCGCCAAGCGTACGTGCCGGACCTCAGCACCGCAGTGTGGGCTCCGCCCAGTCGGCGTGGTCGGAGTTGATGCCGTCGGCGGCGTCGGTGACCGTCAGGCGGATGGTCTCCGCACCGGTGATGTCGGCGGTGAGGGCCTGTGCCGGCATCGTGGTGGTGAGGACGCCGGTCGACGCGGCCTTCTTGTCGTCCGCCCAGATCTCGAACGTGACCGAGCCGTTCTGGTTCTTCTCGTCGTCCACGCCGACCTGGGCGGTCAGCTTCTCGCAGGTGCCGCCGGTGTAGTACTCGACGGTGCTCTCGGCGTGCACGCCGAGGCCCTTGGCGTAGGTCTTGCCGCCGATGGTGAGCGGGTTGCCGTCGCCCGCCGCGCTCTCGCCGTTGCTGGTGTTCTTCTCGACGGGGCCCCAGCCGTTGGTGGGGGTGGGGAGCCACGGCAGGTCGCTGAGGGTGGAGGTGCCGGTGGGCGGGGCCGTGACCACCTGGGCCGTCAGGGGCAGCGCGCTCTGGACCCGGCCGCCGCCCGGGGCGGCGTAACCGGTGGTGAAGTCGAGCGCGTACGCGCCCGGAGCGGTGCCCCGCGGTGCCGTCACCTTCCAGGTCGTGGCGAGTGCCTTGCCCGTGGGGACCGCGGCCGCGCCGGTGGGCGATGTCGCCTCGATCCGCCATCCCGCCGGACCCGTGAGCGCCGCCCGTACGTCGCGCGCGGGGGTGCGGCCGAGGTTCGTGACCTTGGTCGTCAGGCTCTTCACCTGGCCCGCCTGCACCAACGGGGCGCCGGATACGCCGAGTTCGACGGCGGGCGGCTGGTCGGCCCAGGTGCCGTCCGCGGCGACGCGCACCAGGACCGTGCCGTGGGCGGGCACGGTCGCGGAGATGGTGCCCGCGGTGTTGTAGCTGCGGTGCTGCCACAGGTCGCGCAGGGTGTAGCCGGAGGCCTGGGGCAGGCCGACGGCCTTCGCGGTCGTGGAGATGGACTTGGGGCTGCCGGTCTCGTTGAACAGCGCGACGGCGCGGCTGCCGTCCTTCATCTGCTTGGCGACGACCCAGCGGCCGCCCGACGAGGTGACGACCTCGCCCTGCTTGCCCAGCGGGTCCTGGTCGACCGCGATGACCTCCTTGTTGCCGAGGATCTCGAAGGTCGCGGGCGAGACCTTGCGCAGGTCGGAGCCGATGAGCAGCGGCGCCGCCATGATCGACCACATGGAGAAGTGCGTGCGGTACTCGGTGTCGGTCATGCCGCCGTTGCCGACCTCCAGCATGTCGGGGTCGTTCCAGTGCCCGGGTCCCGCGTGCTTCGCGAGGGGCAGGTTCTGCTTCATGATCGAGAGCATCGAGCCCCAGCTGTCACTGATGTCACCCGTCGTGCGCCAGAGGTGCCCGACGTCGGCGGCCCACTCCCAGGGCTTGTTCTCGCCCCACTCGCAGATGCTGTAGACGATCGGGCGGCCCGTCGTCTGCGACGCGGCCTTCAGCGCGTCGCGCATGGCGACGTAGCGCTTCTTGGCGTCCACGCCTTGGTTATTGCAGTTGTCGTACTTGAGGTAGTCGACGCCCCAGTCGGCGAACTGCTGGGCATCGCTGCGCTCGTGGCCGAGCGCGCCGGGGAAGCCCGCCTGGTTGCAGGTCTTCGTGCCCGCACTGGTGTAGATGCCGAGCTTGAGCCCCTTGGCGTGGACGTAGTCGGCGACCGCCTTGATGCCGTTCGGGAAGCGCTTGGGGTCGGGCACGAGCTTGCCGTTCGCGTCGCGCTGCGGCAGCGCCCAGCAGTCGTCGAGGTTGACGTACTGATACCCGGCGGCCTTGAGCCCCTTGTCGACGAAGATGTCGGCGATCCCCTTGACCATCGCCTCGTCGAACTCGGCGCGGCAGTGCGTGGAGTTCCAGTTGTTGAAGCCCATGGGCGGGGTGAGCGCGAGCCCGTCGGGGAGCCGCGGCCCGTCGGCCGCCGTCGGCTGCACGGAACCTGCCGGTGCGGAATCTGCCTGTGCGGGACCTGCTTGTGCGGGACCCGGCTGGGCGGGGCCTGAGGACTGTGCCGCGGCCGGCGCGGCGAGTCCCGCCGCGCAGAGCAGCCCCGCGGCCAGCGATCCGATCACTCTTCGGCTGATGGCGGGGGTGGGAAGGTGACGCATCGTTACATTTCTCCGTCCTCGTCGAAGGTGGGTCCGAAGATGGGACGACTTCATGTACGTGTCACTTGTGCGCGCTTACGGTAGAGCGTGTTGAAGTCTGTTGGAAGAGGAGCGGTAACGGTTCGGGCATCCGGCGTCAGAACCCTTGACGGCGTGGGCTCTTGGGAGTGAGATCCAAGCCTCGCGTTCGGTTGTGTTCGGTTGCACCCCGAGGAGGGGGACATGGCACAGTCACCGTTTGCCGGGTTCACCGGTTCCCGAACCCCACGGAGTACGTCCGGACATCCGATGTCCCGCCGAAATCTCTTGCGTGGTGCGGCCCTCGGAGCCGGGGCCGTCACGCTTCCGGCCCTGCTCACCGCCTGCGGAGACGGGCCCGGCGGCAACAAGAACGAGATCACCGTGGGCTCCAACGCGTCGGACGCCGTCCCCAAGAAGGCGTTCGCCGCGGCCTTCAGGGCGTACGAGAAGGAAAGCGACAAGAAGGTCAAGGTCAACACCACAGAGCACAACGAATTCCAGCAGAACATCACGCGCTATCTGCAGGGCTCGCCCGACAACGTCTTCATGTGGTTCGCCGGTTACCGCATGCAGTACTTCGCCGAGAAGGGCCTTCTGGTCGAGATCAGCGACGTCTGGAAGGGCTTCGACGGCTTCTCGGCGGCGCTGAAGGAACAGTCCACGCACGAGGGCAAGCAGTACTTCGTGCCGTACTACTACTATCCGTGGGCGGTGTTCCACCGGAAGAGCCTCTTCGAGCAGCGGGGCTACGAACAGGCCGGGAACTGGGACGATTTCATCGCCCTCGCCAAGAAGATGCACAAGGACGGCACCCCGGTCGCCTTCTGCGACAAGGACGGCTGGCCGGCCATGGGCACGTTCGACTACATCAACATGCGGCTGAACGGATACGACTTCCACAAGAGCCTGATGGCGGGCGAGAAGGCGTGGACCGACCGCAAGGTCAAGCAGGTCTTCGACCTGTGGCGCGAACTCATGCCGTACTACCAGAAGGGCGCGCTCGGCAGGACCTGGGAGGAAGCGGGCCAGGGGTTGCAGCGGCGCAGGACCGGCATGGCCGTCTTCGGCATGCCGCACCCCGGCACGCAGTTCCCGGAGAACGAGCGCGCCGACATCGACTTCTTCCCGTTCCCGGAGATCGACCCGAGCTACGGCAGGGACGCCGTCGAAGCGCCCGTCGACGGATTCCTCGTACCGAAGAAGTCGAAGAACAAGGAAGGCGCCAAGGACCTCCTGAAATGGCTGGGCACGCCCGAGGCGGAGGACGTCTACCTCAAGGGCGACCCGAACAACGTGGCCGTGAACGACGACGCGGACACGAGCAAGTACAGCCCCCTGCAGAAGAAATCGGCCGACCTGGTATCGAAGGCCAAGCAGATCTCCCAGTTCATGGACCGCGACACGCGCCCCGATTTCGCACAGACCGTCATGATCAAGGCCCTGCAGGACTTCATCGACGACCCGAAGGACGTCGACGGGCTCGTCAACAGCATCGAACGGCAGAAGAAGGACATCTTCTCCACGTCCGTGAGCTGAGCTGGGGGGAGAGCGCTCCGTGGCGCAGAAATCCATGGCGCAGAAATCCATGGCGCGGACATCCGTGGCGCAGGAATCCATGCCGGGAAAGTCCGCGCGGCGTGCCGGGCGGCGCGGGACCCGGCGCTTCACGCGCCGCGACGCCGCCGTGCTCGGCGTGCTGCTCGGCATACCGATCCTGCTCGACATCGTCATCGTCTGGGGCCCGGCCCTCGCCTCCGTCGGCCTGTCCTTCACGTCCTGGGACGGCATCGGCGACATCCACTGGGTGGGCGGCGACAACTACGAGAACCTGGTCCAGGACTATCCGGCGTTCTGGCCCGCCGTGCGCCACAACCTGCTGTGGATCGCCTTCCTCGGCCTGGTCGCGACGCCCTTCGGGCTCTTCCTCGCCGTCCTCATCGACCGCGGAGTCCGCTTCAGCCGCTTCTACCAGTCCGTGCTCTACCTGCCCGTCGTGCTCTCGCTCGCCGTCGTCGGCTTCATGGCGCAGCTGATCCTCGGCACCGACCAGGGCGTCGTCAACACCATCCTGAACGACCGCAACGACCCGGTCGACTGGCTCGGCGACTCGGACCTCAACCTGTGGATGATGATGCTGGCCGCGAGCTGGCGGCACACCGGCTACGTGATGATCCTCTACCTGGCGGGCCTGAAGGCCGTCGACCCCGCCCTGAAGGAGGCCGCGGCCATCGACGGCGCGAACGAGCGCCAGACCTTCTTCCGCGTCACCTTCCCCACCCTGCGTCCGGTCAACGTCATCGTCGGCGTCATCACCGTCATCGAGGCGCTGCGCGCCTTCGACATCGTGTACGCGGTGAACAAGGGCCGCAACGGCCTCGAGCTGCTCTCCGTGCTCATCACCGACAACATCATCGGCGAGGCCAGCCGCATCGGATTCGGCTCGGCCATCGCGGTCGTCCTGCTCGGCGTCTCGCTGGGCTTCGTCGTGACGTTCCTGATCCAGGAGCTGAGAGGAGCGCGCGAGAAATGACCGCGGACCTGCGCACCACCCTCCGCGTCGGCGACCGCGCGCCGCGCGCGGAGCCCTCCGCACCGCGCCGCCCGCGCCGCGGCCGGTACGGCGTCCACCTCTTCCTCGCCGGGGTGTCCCTGGCGTTCCTCGCGCCGCTCCTGCTCGCCGTCTACGCCAGCCTGCGCCCGTACGAGGAGACGGCGAAGGACGGCTACTTCTCGCTGCCGAAGAAGCTCTCCCTCGACTACTACCGCGAGGCCTACACCGAATCCGGCATGGGCAAGTACTTCATGAACACCCTGATGATCGCCGTTCCCGCGGTGATCGTCACGCTGTTCCTCGCGGCGTTCGTCGCCTTCGCCGTCTCCCGTCTGCACGTCCGGGGCGGCACGGTCCTGCTGATGTTCTTCACCGCGGGGAACCTGCTGCCGCCCCAGGTGCTCGTCACCCCCCTCTACGTCCTGTTCCTGAAGATCGAACTGCCGTGGTGGATGTCCGACTCGATGACCCTCTACGACTCGTACTGGGCGGTCATCCTCGTCAACATCGGCTTCCAGGTGGGCTTCTGCGTCTTCGTCCTCGCCAACTTCATGCGCACCCTGCCGAAGGAGATCCTGGAGGCCGCGGTGGTGGACGGGGCCGGGGTGTGGACCCAGTTCTGGCGCGTCACGCTGCCCCTGTGCCGCCCCGCGCTCGCGGCCCTCGCCACCCTCGAATTCACCTGGATCTACAACGACTTCCTCTGGGCCCTGATCTTCATCTCCAACCCCGACAAACTGCCGATCACGTCGTCCCTGAACAACCTCCGCGGCCAGTTCTTCACCGACTACAACCTGCTGGCCGCGGGCTCGGTCCTGGTGGCGCTGCCGACGATCGTCGTCTTCCTGCTGCTGCAGCGGCACTTCATCGCGGGGCTCACCCTGGGGTCCAGCAAGGGCTGAGGGTTTAGGCGGCAGGCTTCTTCAGGACCTCGAAGACGGACATGTAGTTGCCGGCGCCGTGCCCCGCGGCCACCGCGCGCTCGGCGACGGCCTGGTTGAGGCGGGCCTGGTCGGCGGGGACGCCCTGCTCCTCGCTGGTGCGGACGATGTGCTCGAGGGCGTTGAGATTCATCTCCAGGGTGCCGAGGTCACCGGGGTACTCGCCCGCGTCCAGCTGCGGCGCGTACTTCGGCAGCATCGGGCCGAGCACCGTCGGCGCGAACCAGCCGAGAGCCAGGTCGGAGAAGTCGACGGCGGACACGCCCGCCGAGCCGACCAGGGCGGTGGCCTGGAGGTAGCCGTTCATGGTCGCGTACATCATGGCGAGCAGCGCCGTGTTGTGGAGCACGGCGAGGCTCGGGTCGGTGCCGAGGAAGCGCGGGTCGCCCATGCTCGCGAGGGTCGCCAGGTGCTCGTCGAAGACGTCCCGTGCGCCGCTGTACAGGAAGACGGCGTCGGGTCGCCCGACGAGCGGCGGCGGCACCATGATCGCGCCGTCCAGGTAGGCGACGCCCCGCTCGGCCGCCCACGCGACGGCCGCGTGGGCCTCCTGGGGCGTACCGGAGTTGAGGTTCACGAGCGCGCGCCCCTTCAGCGCGTCACCGGCCGCGTCGCACACGTCGTACAGCGTGGCGTAGTCCTTGAGGCACATCACCGTGAGCGGGCTCGCGGCCACCGCGTCGGCGACGGTCCCCGCTCGCCGCGCGCCTCGGGCGACCAGTGCGTCGGCCTTCTCCGGAGTGCGGTTCCAGACCGTGGTGGGGTGGCCCTTGGCGAGGAGCGTCTCCGCGAGCGCGAGGCCCATGGGGCCCAGGCCGATGACCGTGACGGGGGCGAGCGGGAGTGCGGACGGGTGTGCTGCGGTGTCATTTGTCATGCGACCTACACTGCTGTCTCACACCGATGTGAGAGTCAACTGGACGTGGTGGTCATCACATGCGCATGGGGGAGTTCTCCCGCAGGACGGGAGTGAGTCAGCGGCTGTTGCGCTACTACGAGGAGCAGGGGCTGCTCAGGCCGCGGCGGCGGCCCAGCGGATACCGCGAGTACGAGGAGGAGGACATCGCCACGGTGCGTGGCATCCGTGTCCTGCTCGCCGCGGGGCTCAACACCGCCACCATCGCCGAACTGCTGCCCTGCATGATCGACGACGGCGACGTCCTCGCCCCGGCGTGCTCCGGCATGGTCCCCGACCTCGCCCGCGAGCGGGACCGGCTCGACGACGCCATCACCGACCTCCTCGCCGCGCGCGCCCGCCTCGACGCGATCATCGCGGCCGGGCCGGGCGCGGGAGAGTCGGGTGAGGGGGCGGAGGTCTGTTACGCGACCGGGGCCGCCCGGGCCGCCGGGGCGGCGAGGGCCGGTTGAACGACCTCCCCGATGTCCACGGCGCGTTGGAGACGCACGTCACCGTGGCATGCCCCGCGCCGGACGTCGACCGGCTCGCCCGCTGGGCGGCGGCGCGGGGGCTGGGATGCACGCACATCGTCCTCGCCCGGGGTACGACGCCGTCGCAGCCCATGGTGAACCTGCGTGCCACCGGATCGGCCGCCGGCCAACTCCGCGCCGCCGGACGGATCGTGACCGGCCTTGCGCAGTCCGGGTTCCGGGCCGTGCGGATCAAGACGGAGGCGGCGCCCTGGGCGGACGGCGTGCCGCAGGACGACGCGGCGGCCGCGCGCCAGGACCCCGCGCTGCACTTCGAGCACCACGTGAAGCTGCTCCTGCCGCCCGGACACGACCGTGACGCGCTCGCGGCGCTCGCCGTCCCGCACGCCGCGCACGTCTCGTGGAACGCCCGGCGGACGCGGGCGGACAGCCGCGAGGAGCGGTTCGTCACGCAGCGGTGCCACGGGGTGGGCCGAGCCACCGCCGAAGCCCGCCTGTCGGCCCTGCTCGCCGACCTCACCGATCTCGCCGACGTCGATGTGCTGGAAGTGGAGCGGGAGTTCGTCCTGTACGACACGAATCTCGCCCTCGACGACGGCTGGATCGAAGCGGAGGCCGCCCGATGACGGGGACGCCGGAGCCGGGCCCTGAGCCGGGCCCTGGGGCGCCCCCTGAGCCGAGGGCGGAGCCGACCTCGGTGCAGATCTCCGGGGTGGCTCCGGAGACGATTCCGGAGCCGAGGGCCGGGGTGATCCCTGAGCCGGGGGTGGAGCCGACCCTGGAGGCGATTCCGGAGCTGAGCGCCGGGGCGATTCCTGAGCCGAGCGTGGAGCCGACCCCGGAGGCGGCTCCCGGTCCGGGTCCTGAGTCGGGCGTGGAGCCGATCTCCGTGCGGACTTCCGGGGTGGCCTCGGAGGCGATTCCCGGGCCGAGCGTGGAGCCGACTTCCGTGCAGATCTCTGGGGTGGCCTCGGAGGCGATTCCGTCGCCGAGGGCCGGGGCGATTCCTGAGTCGAGCGTGGAGCCGGGCCCTGAGCCGGGCCCTGAGCTGAGGGCGGAGCCGACCCCGGAGGCGGCTCCCGTGCCCGGCCCTGAGTCGAGTGTGGAGCCGACTTCTGTGCAGACTTCCGGGGTGGCCTCGGAGGCGATTCCCGGGCCGAGCGTGGAGCCGACTTCCG
>NZ_JBHYJH010000054.1:35868-53416 GCF_042740445.1 Streptomyces sp. NPDC059003
GTGCAGATCTCCGGGGTGGCTCCGGAGGCGATTCCGGAGCCGAGCGCCGGGGCGTTCCCCGAGTCGAGCGTGGATCCGACCCCGAAGGCGGCTCCCGATCCGGGCCCTGAGGTGAGCCCTGAGCCGACTTCCGTGCAGATCTTCGAGGTGGCCCCGGAGGGTACCCCTGAGCCGAGCGCCGGGGCGATCCCCGAGGCGAGCGCGGAGCCGACCTCCGTGTCGGCCCCTGTGCAGATCTCCGAGCCGAACCCGGAAGTGACCCCCGTGCAGTACTCCGAGCCGACCCCGGGGCCGACCCCCGAGCCGACCCTGCCCGACGGCGTCGCCTGGACCCGGCTCTGGGTCGGTACGCGTGACGTCCCGCACTCCGAACCGGGTGCGGACGTGCGCGGTCGGTACCACCTGCCGAACACCCTGCTCCCCGCGCCCGACGGCCTCGCGCAGCCGCTCGTCTTCGACCCCGCGCTCAAGCAGTTCAACAACGCGTACCGCGCGGGCGAGCCCCGCTTTCCGGACGCGGCGGCCGCGCAGGCCTGGCGCCGGGCCCGGCGCACCGCCCTCGACACCGTGCTCGCCGCGATCGCCGACGGCCCCTGGGCCGACCACCTCGTGCTGCGCGGCAGCGTGCTCCTTGCCACCTGGTTCGGCGACGCGGCCCGCGACCCGGGCGACCTCGACTTCGTCGTCGTACCGCAAGATCTGGCGATGACCGATCCCCGTACGGAGTCGCTGTTTTGGGACATCGCGCGGGACGCCGGAGCGGCCGGTGCGACGGGCCCGGTGCGGCTCGACCCGCGCGGCATGGTCACGGAGGACATCTGGACGTACGACCGCGTGCCGGGCCGCCGGATGCTGCTGCCGTGGACGGCGCCGGGCACGGCGGGCGGCACCGTCCAGCTCGACGTGGTCTTCAACGAGACGCTGCCCGTGCCCGCCGAGCGGACGGCGCTGCGACCGCTCGGCGAAGGACCGGGCTGCCGCGTGCTCACCGTGACGCCCGGCCTCTCCCTGGCGTGGAAGCTGCTGTGGCTGACGAACGACCACCACCCGCAGGGCAAGGACCTCTACGACGCGGTGCTCCTCGCCGAGCACACCACGCCCGACTACGCGACGGTGCGCGCCGCCTTCGTGCACGGCGGCGACGACGGGCTGCGGCCCCCGGGACCCGACTGGGTGGACGGGATGAGCGTGGGCCCGGAGTGGCAGCACTTCACCACGGACTACCCGTGGGTGCGGGACAGCGCGGCGTCGTACGAGGCACGGCTCGCCCGCGCCCTGGAGCCACTGCTCGCCGAGGCGCTCCGCCCGGGCGAGTCCGCGTACGAGCGCGCGGCGCGCTGGCTGCACCCGCTGATCGAGGCTGCCCGCGCGCAGGGCGCGGCCGATCCGGCGCCCGCGCTCGGGTATCTCGCGGGCAGCGCCCTGATCGGCCTCCGGTCGGCCGTGGTGATCCTGCGCGAGACGATGGGGCGCGCGGCGCTGAGCCTGGAGGACGCCCTGGAGGCGGTGCTCGCCGGGGACGAGGCGTGGCGGTACTGGCGCGAGAACGTGCGGTGGCAGCATGCGGTCGTCTCGGACCTCTCAGACCTCTCGGACCTCTCGGCCTGAGGAACCCGAGGAGCCTGAGAGCCGTCCCGTACCGCGGCGAATCGCGGGCGCGACAGGGGTGTGAAAGGGTGGAAAAGTACCCAGAACTCCCGGCCGGGAGAGGAGCGCGTCCATGTCCTCGAAGCGACGCCGCAAGAAGAAGGCCCGCCGCAAGCACGCGGCCAACCACGGCAAGCGTCCGCAGTCCTGAACGCGGCCGGGGCGGCCCCGCCGCGGGCCGCCCCGACAACTCGGTCTCAGGAGACGTCAGTTCTCAGGAGACGTCAGTAGACGATGGACACGATCCGGCAGACGGCCTCCGCCAGGTGACGGTCGCCGTCGACCCGGGCGCGGGCGAGCGCGGTGGCGGGCTCGATGCCGCGGGTGCACAGCCGCCACGCGGTCTCCGCGTCGAGCCGTACGCGGGCGGCGGGCTGTCCCGTGGGCCGCTCGGCCAGGGACCAGCGGCCCGCGACGGCGGTCGCGGTCCAGGTGCCGCCCGCCGGGCCGTCCACGCTCACCTGGACCTGGGTGCCGACGGGAGCGGCGGCCTCGCGCAGGGTGTGGGGCAGGGCCCGCAGGAAGGTGTCGAGGACCACGGCCAGGAGGCGGGGCTCGGGGTCGGTGTCCCGGCCGGTGGCGTGGCGGATCTGCTGACGGTGGGTCCAGAACTCGGTGAACTCGCGGGCGCTGTCCAGCCACATCGGCGCGGGATCGACCCCCGCCCAGGACACGCCGAGCGCGGGCGCGCCGGGGTCGGCGGTGGCGAAGAAGCGGGTGACCTGCGCGCCGACCAGGTCCAGCGTGTCGGTCAGCGCGGCCGGGCTCACCCGGGCGTGGGCGTCGACCCACTCCTGGTTCACGCGGTGGATGAACGCCTCCAGGGTCTCCCCGGGGGCGAAGGCGGGCCCGTCCCGATGGCCGTCGCGGTCGCGGCCGAGCCGTCCGTAGCAGTCGCCGAGAAGATGTGCGGCGAGATCGCGCACGGTCCAGCCGGGCACCGCCTCCGCGCGCCAGTCGGCGGGCTCCAGAGCACGCAGCGTCGCGATGAGACGCGCGTGCTCCAGGGCGAACAGCGGGCGGGCATCGATCGGATCACCGAGCCAGGAGTGGTCCGGTACGTCGTCGGGCTGGGGGTTCATGGCACCACCCTGCCCGTGGGCGCGGCCGTCGGCGAGCGGATTTCCCACCGCTCTCCCACCCGTCCTAGGAGTCGGGCGGCGCGAGTGCCTCCCGTACCGACGGCACCGGCGCGAGCATCATCTGCACGCCGGTGATGCCCATCATCCGCAGGGTCATCGGGTCCGTGCACACCACCCGCAGCCGAGCGCCCCTCGTGGCGAGCCTGCGCCGGGCCCGCATGAGCAGCGACAGGCCCGAGCAGTCGACGAACGTCGTGTGGGTCAGGTCGATGACGACGGTACTCGCCGGGCCCGCGGTGACCGGGTCGAGGACAGGTGCCACTCGCTGGAACCCCACGAGGTCCACCTCACCGCGCAGCTCCACCACGACGGTGCCTCCGGACTCGTACACCCGAGGCGGTAACTCCGGAATCTCGCACGCGAATTCGCTCAGTTCGTCCTGATGCACTAGTCCCCCCGGGGCGGGCCCCGGCCGGTGCGCGCGCCGGGGTGGCTGCGTGAAGCAACCGGAATGAGGAGGTCACCAGGGGCCGGGGTGCCTGGCGGATCACGCTAGCGGGCGGGCGGCCGCCATGAGGTGCGGGAACGATTCGCGCGAGGAAGGCGTCACTCGATGGAGGGAAAATGACCTGAGTGACTTGACATGATGTGGCTGCTTTTGGCCTGGGTGCCGTGGCCCTCATCAACGGCTGGTTTCCGTGGCACTGTGTTGCGGGCAAGCCACTGGGGGCCAACAGAAGAGGGGGAACCGTGATCGTCTGGATCAACGGCGCGTTCGGTGCGGGCAAGACCACCGCCGCACGGGAATTGATCGAGCTGATCCCGAACAGCACGCTCTTCGACCCTGAGGTCATCGGCGGTGCCCTGCCGCAGCTGCTGCCGGCCAAGCACCTCGCCGAAGTGACCGACTTCCAGGACCTGCCGATCTGGCGGCGCCTGGTGGTCGACACGGCCGCCGCGCTGCTCGCGGAGGTCGGCGGTGTCCTGGTGGTGCCGATGACACTGCTGCGCCAGGAGTACCGCGACGAGATATTCGGCGGCCTGGCCTCGCGCCGGATCCCCGTACGCCATGTGCTGCTGGCACCGGATGAAACGATCCTGCGCGAACGCATATCCCGGCGCGAAGTCCCCCCGGACCTGCCGGACGGCGAACTGCGCGTCCGCCAATGGTCGTTCGACCACATCGAGCCCTACCGCGCCGCGCTCGGCGACTGGCTCGCCGCGGACGCCCTGCGCGTCGACACCAGCTTCCTGACCCCGTACGAGACCGCCGAGCACATCGCCGACGCCGTGCGCACCGGCGCCGCCGCCGCGTGCGACATCGTGCAGACCCCCCAGCCCACCGCGGAGACGCTCGCCGCGGGTGTGCTCCTCTTCGACGAGCAGGACCGGGTCCTGCTCGTCGACCCGACGTACAAGGCGGGCTGGGAGTTCCCCGGCGGCGTCGTCGAACCGGGCGAGGCGCCCGCGTGCGCGGGCGTGCGCGAGGTCGCCGAGGAGACCGGCATCCAGCTGAGCAAGGTCCCGCGTCTCCTTGTCGCCGACTGGGAACCGCCCACTCCGCCCGGTTACGGCGGCATGCGCTTCCTCTTCGACGGCGGCGTCCTCGACGGCGCCGACGCGCACCGCGTGCTCCTTCCCGGCCCCGAACTGCGCGGCTTCCGCTTCGTCACCGAGGACGAGGCCGCCCGACTGCTGCCGCCCGTGCGCTACGAACGGCTGCGCTGGGCGCTGCGCGCGCGGGAGCGCGGCCAGGCCCTGTACCTGGAGGCGGGAGAGCCGGTGGGCGACTGATCCGGTCGCCCCGGCTCCTGGGAGGTCACGGCACGTACCGCGCGGCGGCCGCCCGCAGCACCGCCGACGCGTTCTCCGTCACGGGGTCGCCGTGTCCAAAACAGGCCACGTCCGCGTCGAGCGCGGCGAGCCGGTGGAAGGACTCCACGGCCCGGGCCCGGTCCTGGTTGAACACGCCGAGCAGCACGCCGTGCTCGGGTGTGCGCGCGACGGCGTCGCCGGTGAACAGCACGCCGTGGTGCGGCAGATGAAGGCCGACGCTGCCCTCGGTGTGCCCCGGCGCGCCGACCACGTGCGCGCCGCCGCCGAAGTCGAGGACGTCGCCGTCCGTCACTTCTTTGAGGTCGGCGGCGTACACGCGTCGCTCGGTCGGCTTCGGCACCTGCTTCGATGCCGACTCGAAGATCGGCACCTCCCAGTCCTCGAGGTCCGGCGCGCGGCCCGCCACTTCGCCCCGCACCATCGGCGCGTCCAGGTGGTGCGCGTACACCGTGGCACCGCTCAGCTCCGCGAACTCGCCCGCGCCGCCCGCGTGGTCGCTGTGGAAGTGCGTGATGACGATGCGGCGTACGTCGCGGGGGCGCAGACCGAGTCCGGTGATCGCGTCCGCGAGCTCCGTTCCGGCGCCGGGCGGGCCCGCGTCGACGAGGGTCAGCTCGTCGCCGTCCCGCCACAGGTAGGCCTGGCCGACGGGGAAGCGCAGGAGGTGGAGGCGGGGCAGGACCTCGGTGATCTCGATGGTGTTCATGCGGCGACCGTAGGAAGCGGCCGCCGCCGACGGGAGATCACTTCGCCTTGGGCGTACGGGTTCTGCCCACGGCAGAGGCAGAGGCAGAGGCAGAGGCGGGACGCGGGACGCGGGACGCGCCGGTCGGTTCCGGGGCTCAGAGCGTGCAGGTGTTCACCGGGTCGTCGCCGTCCGGCCGCGGCACCGTGCGGCTGCGCGGCGGGGCCGCGCCCTCCTCGACCCAGGCCGTCAGCGCGTCGAAGGCGTCGCGTGCGCAGGGCAGCAGGGGGCGCACCAGGCGAGGGTGCGCGCCGTACAGGCCGTCCGTGTGGTTGCCGCCGGTGATGCGGTAGGAGCGGTGCAGGTCACCGCGGTGGGCCCGCTCGACGAGCCGCGCGTACCGGTCGGAGCTCGCGCCGATGGGGACCAGGGCGTCGAGCGTGCCGTGCACGGTGAGCAGCGGACGGCGGATGCGGCCGGTCAGCGACAGGCGGGCCACGGTGTCGTGCACCGCGCGCGGGCGGGCCGCGTAGTCGTAGTCGGTGTCGCAGCCCTTGCCCGTGCCCTCGCGGCAGAACGGCGTGCCGGCCTCGGTGGCGCCGTCGTAGTCGGGGTCGATCTCCTCGCGGATGGCGCGCTGGAGGGTGTCCCACTGCGTCCGGTAGTGGGTCTCCCACAGGGGTTCGGACTCCGCCGGATAGCCCGCGGCGGTCAGCGCCTCGCGCGCCCCCGGCTCGCCCGCGAGGAGCCGCGGGTAGGCGCGCAGGGCGGGCGGCAGCGTCGCGAGGAGGTTGGGGGAGCGACGGGTCAGGAGCACGCCCTCCCAGTCGAGGCCGCCGTCGTACAGCCGCGGCACGTTCTCCAGCTGCCAGCGCACCAGGTAGCCGCCCATGGACATGCCCGCCGCGTACGTGTGCCGGGGCGCCCGGCCGTAGTGCCGGGCCGCGACCTTCCGGGCGGCGACGGTGAGCTGGGTGAGGCGCAGATGCCACTCGGCGATGGCGTCGCCGGGGCGCTTGCCGTCCCGGTACAGCGTGGGCCCCGTGTTGCCCTTGTCGGTGGCGGCGAACGCGTAGCCCCGGGCCAGGACGTGGTCGCCGATCGTGCGGTCGTTGGCGTACTGCTCGCGGACGCCGGGCGGCCCCGCGACGACCAGGCCGCCGTTCCAGCGCTCGGGGAGGCGGATCACGAACTGGCTGTCGTGGTCCCAGCCGTGCGTCCTGTTCGTGGTGGAGGAGTCGGGGAAGTAGCCGTCGAGCTGGACGCCGGGGACGCCGCTCGGACTGCGGGTGCCAGGCGCTTCCAGGCCCGCCCAGTCCGCCGGGTCGGTGTGGCCGGACGCGACGGTACCGGCCGTGGTCAGGTCGCGCAGGCACGCGGCGACGGTGCGCTCGGCGCCGGGGACGCGGAGTTGTTCGCCGGGGCAGCCGCCGTCGCCGTCCGGTGCGGCCGCGGCCGTCGGGGTGAGCGTCGAGAGCAGCAACGCCGCCGCTACGGCGGAGAGATGACGGAACATCATGGAGCAGGCCCTTTCGGTCGTCGGTCCCCGCGCGGTGCGGGAGGGCAGGGCGACCGTAAGGAGGCGGCGGGGGCGGCCATAAGTGCCGTCCGGCCAGAGCGGCGGGCAGGCGTACGGTCACGCGTCAGGGCGGGCGGCCGGCCGGGCCCTGCCGTTCGGCACCTGCCGATCGGCCGGAGTCGGCCGGGGCCCGCCCGAAGGCTCGTTACGGCCGTGCGCCCCCAGTACCGTGATCGGCAGACGGGTCGGGGGAGGCAGGGATGACGGTCGCGGCGCAGCCCGGGGACGCGGTCCACGCGCGCGTGGAGCGGGACCGGTCGCACCCCGTGCCCTGGGTCTCGTCCGTGCTCTACGCCGCCGTGCTGTTCGCGGGCGTGTACTACGACGTGGTCGGGGACGACCCCCAACACCCGGCGCGCACCGCCGGGTTCGTCGCGGCCGTGGCCGCCCTGTTCGCCCTGGACGCGGTCGAGCGGCGGCGGTGCCGGGCGGGCGCGCGCGGGAGCCTCGCCGCGGCGGCCGTCCTCGCCCTGCGGGTCGCGCTGTTCGTCGCCGTGGCCGCCTGCGACAGCGCGGGCCTGTCGCGGGCCCTGTTCGTCCTGGTGCCGTTCACCGCGTACTTCGCGTTCGGGCGCCGCGCGAGCCTCGTGCTCGGCGCGGGCTGCGTCGGCGCGCTGCTGTGCTGGTACGCGCTGGCCGTCGACGGCTGGTACGCGGACGCCGGGGCGATCTCCGACCTGCTGATGTTCGGGCTCGGCCTGGTGCTCGCCGTGTCGATGGCGGCCGTCGCGACCGGCGAGCAGGACGCCCGGCGGCGCCTGGAGTCGACCGTGCGCGCACTCACCGCGTCCCACCGCCGGCTGCGGGAGTACGCCGCGCGCGTCGCCGACCTCTCCACGGCCCAGGAGCGCAACCGGCTCGCCCGCGACATCCACGACAGCCTCGGCCACCATCTCACCGCCATCGCCGTGCAGTTGGAGAAGGCCGAGGCCTTCCGTGACCTCGACGCGGCGGCGGCCGACCGGGCCGTCGCCGACGCCCGCTGGTCGGCGGGGCGGGCCCTGGAAGAGGTACGCCGGTCGGTGCGCGCCCTGCGCGACGAAGCCGACCCGTTCTCCCTGGCGTCCGCGCTCACCGACCTCGTCCGCCACACCGGCACCGACCGGCCGCGCGTCACCCTCGACATCGCCGGACAGGACCAGGAGACGGCGTACGGCACGGGCCCGCTGACCGCGCTGTACCGCGCCGCCCAGGAGGCACTGACGAACGCCCGCCGCCACGCGGACGCCCGGCACGTCACCGTGTCCCTGGAGTACGGCGCGTCCGACGCCCGCCTCACCGTCGCCGACGACGGGCGCGGCCTGCCCGCATACGCACCGGCGGACGGGGTGCCCGGCGTCGGCCTGCGCGGCCTGCGCGAGCGGCTCCAACTCCTCGGCGGCGCCCTGCACATCGAGAGCGCGGCCGGTGCGGGCACGACGCTCACGGTGACGGTGCCGCGGGCGACGGGCGTCGGGCCTGGCGCGGAACCGACCGGGCGGGACCGATGAGCGCGGACGCTTCCGGTGCCGCCCACGCTGCCGATGCCGCCGACGCTTCCGGTGGGCCCGACTCCGTGCGCGGCCCCGATGCTCTGCGCGGCCCCGACGCCGTACGCGGCCGCGACTCCGCACGCAGCCCCGCCGCCGTCCGCGTCCTCGTCGTCGACGACCAGGAGCTGGTCCGCGAGGGCATCGCGTCGCTGCTCGGCATCCAGGCCGGTGTCCGTGTCGTCGGTACGGCGGCCGACGGCGCCGAGGCCGTCGACGCGGCCCTCGCCCTGGGGCCCGACGTGGTCCTGATGGACGTCCGCATGCCGGGGATGGACGGCGTCGACGCGGTGACGGCCCTCGGCGACCGGGCGCCCGGCTGCAAGGTGGTCATGCTGACGACCTTCGATGACGAGGAGTACGTACTGCGGGCGCTGCGCGCCGGTGCCGTCGGCTACCTCCTGAAGAGCCTGCCCGCGGCCGAACTCGCCGCCGCCGTAAGGCTCGCGCACCGGGGCGTGGCCCAGCTGGACCCGGCGGTCGCGCGCCGCCTGGCCGCAGCGCCGTCCCCACCCCCAGCTCCACCCCCGTCCCCGCAGGGCGACGCCGAACCGACCGCCCGCGAGGTCGAGATCCTGCGGCTCGTCGCCGCCGGAGCCACCAACCGCGAGATCGCGTCCCGGCTCTACCTGAGCGAAGGCACCGTCAAGAACCACATCTCACGCATCCTCACCAAGCTCGGCCTGCGCGGCCGCGCCCAGGCGGCGCTGTACGCGCGCGACCATGGGCTGCTGTAGAGCGGACGCGCCCGGGCCGACGCGGTACGGACGCGCACGGGCCGCCGCAGAGCGGATCTGACCGGGCTCCGCCTTCCTCCGGCGGGCCGCGCCCCGGGACCATCGACAGATGTCCTCAGCAACGGTCACCACCGTGTCCACGGACGATGTGCCGCAGGCGGAGCGGTTCGAGTGGTGGAACCATCTGATGGAGCACACCACCATCCCCACGCTCATGACCAGCACGTACGCCGACCGCTTCCGCGGACGGGTGCACGCGGTGGAGACACCGGCCGCCCGGGTGGCCGCCGTGTCCTGCTCGCCGTTGTCGTCCCGCCGACGGCGCACCCACATCCGGGGGCACGACCCGGAGGACTACTTCCTGTTCATGGTGCACGGCAGCCCGATCCTCCTGGAGCAGTCGCGGAACGCGGTGCGCATCGGGGCCGGGGACATCGGCCTGTTCGACACGTCCCACCCCCTGGCCGCCGAGTTCCTGGACGAGGGGCGCCCGAGCCGGGTCACGCTGATCCGTCTGCCCAGGGCGTCGGTGCGGCTGCCGCTCGACAAGGCGGACCAGCTCCTCGGCCGCCCGCTCCCCGGCCGGGACGCTGCTCGGCCACTTCCTGGCGGGCCTCCGTGAGAACGCCACCCGGTGCGGTCAGGACGAGCTGGAGCGGCTCGGCGCCATCGGCTTCGACCTGGCGCTCGCCTTCGTCGCCGGCCAGGTCGACGCCACGCCCGCCCTGTCCGTGGAGACCCGCGAGAACCTGCTGCTCACCCGCGTCAGGGCGTTCATCGAGCAGAACCTCGGCAACCCCGACCTGCGGCCCGCCACCATCGCCGCGCACCACCACATGTCCGTACGCGCCCTGCACCTGCTGTTCCGCACCCAGCCCGAGACCGTCGCCGCCCTGATCCGGCGCCGCCGCCTGGAACGGTGCCGGGCCGACCTCGGCGACCCCCGGCTGCGCCACCGGACGATCGGCGAGATCAGCGCCCGCTGGGGCTTCCGCGCCCTCGCGGACTTCAGCCGCGCCTTCCGCGCCGCGTACGGCGTGCCGCCCAGCGAGCTCAGACGGGCGGCCCACGGCCTGCCGGCCGTCCCGTGCGCCACGTGCCAAGCCTTCTTGCGCTCCGTGCCAACGACATGAGGGGGCACGGCGGGGCACGGTGATGCCGAGCACGCAACACGGGGGCTTCTGAGCCCTTTTCCTTTTCTGGTTCTGCGACAAGGAGAAGCTGTGCGCAAGAAGAAGATGCTCGTCACGCTCGCGGCCGTCGTCGCGACGATCGCCGGACCCTCCGCCGTCACCGCGTCCGCGGCGGACACGGGGGCGGACAAGGAGAAGACCACGGTGACCCGGGTTCCCGGGTCGGAAGGCCTGTACGAGATCAGAGGGGACGACATCCACGCCGCGGCCTACGACGCGTGCGGCGGCGGCACGTGCTTCTTCCGCGGGCTCGGCGGGGAGGGACAGATGTGGGTCGTGCCGAGCTGCGGCCGCCACAACGTGCCCAGCTGGTTCAGGGACGCCGCATCCTCGGCCTGGAACCGGACCAACAACATCGTGCTGATCTTCAAGGACACCAACCAGGGCGGGTACTTCGGCCCCATGCCGCGGTGGTTCCAGGGGAACCTCGCCGGGCCGCACCAGGGAGAGATGAGCTCCGTCGACGTGCTCTGTATGTAGCCGATCAGCCCAGGCGCACACAGAGCCCCTCGGCGGATCGGGGGGAGCCGAGCCCCGGGGCCCACGCGGCCCCGGGGCTCATTCACGCCCCGGCCCCGGCCGCACAAGGACCTCCCGCGCGAAGTCCGCCGCCGAGCGCGGCGCACGCCCGAGCACCCGACGCACCCCGTCGCCGAGCCCGGCCACGCCCTCGGCGCGGTAGTTCGCGTACAGGTCGTGCAGCCCGGCCACGACCTGTGGCGGCACCCCGCGCTCCGCGAGCCCCGCCCGCCAGGCGTCGTCCAGGGGCACGTCGACGTACGCGACCGGCCTGCCGAGTGCCGCGCCGAAGCGGTCGGCCAGCCGCGGCAGGGTCAGGGACTCGGGACCGCTGAGGTCGATGTCGCCGCCCACCGGGCGCTCGGCCAGGAGCTCGGCGACGGCGACCTCCGCGATGTCGCGCACGTCCACATAGCCGCGCGACCCGGCGGGCCCGGCGGGGTCGGCGAGCGTGCCGCGGGCGATCGTGGCCGCCGACGCCAGGAAGTTCTGGAGGAAGCGGTCGGGGCGCAGGACCGTCAGCTCCGGGACACCGGCCGCGCGCAGCCGTTCGGCGACCGCCTCGTGGGCGCCCGTGACGGCGTCCGGCACGATCCCCGCACCCGCGAACGCGCGGGCGCCGAGCTTGACGACGCGGCGCACCCCGGCGTCGACCGCCGCCAGCGCGAGCCCGGTTTCGGCCGCGACCTGGTCCGCCGCGAAGGGGTGCGCCAGATACAGCCGGTCCACGCCCGCGACCGCGCGCCGGACGTCCGCGGCGACCGTGGCGTCGCCGCGCACGACCTCGCCGCGGACCGCGCCGAGCGCCGCCGCGCCCGCCTCGGACCGGACGAGGAACCGGACGTCGTCACGGTCGCGCAGCGCCGCGGCCACATGGCGTCCCACCGCACCGTTCGGTGTGGTGACCAGAACAGTCATCCAGGCCCCTCCAGACACGAACACGAACACGATCAAGAACCGTGTTCGCGCCAACACCCCCCGGCCGCCGGGGAATTCCCGGGGCCGGGGCGAGGAGTGCGGGGCCTGGGGGTCAGCTACCGGCCGCGTACCGCTGCAGGAACAGCGCCTCCGCGACCGACATGCGCTCCAGCTCCTGCGGCGACACGCTCTCGTTGACCGCGTGGATCTGCGCCTCCGGCTCGTTCAGGCCGATGAGCAGGATCTCCGCCTCCGGGTAGAGGGCGGCCAGCGTGTTGCACAGCGGGATGGAGCCGCCCATGCCCGAGGCCTGCATCTGCTGGCCGTCGTAGGCCTCGCTGAGCGCGGCGGACATGGCCTCGTACGCCGGGCTCGTCAGGTCCGCGCGGAACGCCTGGCCCTGGCCGATCTGCTCCGTGCGCACGCGGGCGCCCCACGGCGTGCGGGCCTCCAGGTGGGCCCGCAGCAGCTTGGTCGCGTCGGCGGCGTCGACGCCCGGCGGCACCCGCAGGCTGATCAGGGCACGCGCCCCCGCCTGCACGGACGGCGTCGCGCCGACCACCGGCGGGCAGTCGATGCCGAGGACCGTGACGGCGGGGCGGGCCCAGATGCGGTCGGCGACGCTGCCGTCGCCGATGAGGCCCACGCCGTCGAGGACCTTGGCGTCCTTGCGGAAGGCGTCCTCGTCGTACTGGAGGCCCTGCCACACGCCGGCGCCGTCCAGGCCGTCGATCGTGGTCGAGCCGTCCTCGGCGCGCAGCGAGTCGAGGACCCGCACGAGCGCGGCGAGCGCGTCCGGCGCGGCACCGCCGAACTGCCCCGAGTGCAGGTTGCCTTCGAGGGTGTCGATCTGGACGCGTACGAGGGTCATGCCGCGCAGCGTCGCGGTGACCGTCGGCAGGCCGACGCGGAAGTTGCCCGCGTCGCCGATGACGATCGTGTCGGCGCGCAGCAGGTCCGGGTGCTGCTCGGCGTACCGCTCGAGGCCGCCCGTGCCCTGCTCCTCCGAGCCCTCGACGATCACCTTCACGTTGACCGGGACGCCGCCGCCCGCCTTGAGGGCGCGCAGCGCGAGCAGGTGCATGATCACGCCGCCCTTGCAGTCGGCGCTGCCGCGCCCGTACCAGCGGCCGTCGCGCTCGGTCAGCTCGAACGGGGGCGTGGCCCAGCCGTCCTCGTCCAGCGGCGGCTGCACGTCGTAGTGCGCGTACAGGAGCACGGTCGGGGCGTCCGCGGGGCCCGGCAGGTAGCCGTACACCGACTGCGTGCCGTCAGGGGTGTCGAGGAGCGCGACGTCCTGGAAGCCCTCGGCGCGCAGGGCATCGGCCACCCAGTGCGCGGCGGCCTCGCTCTCGCTCTTCGGGTACTGCTCGAAATCCGCCACCGACTTGAAGGCCACCAGTTCGGTGAGCTCCGCCTTCGCCTTCGGCATGAGGGAGGCGACGGTCTCGGCGATCGGACGCGGCGACATGGGCACGCTCCTTGTGGGTGCGACGTTGTGCGGGGTGTACGTGATCCTCCCACAGGAGGGTCATGAGGGCGTGCGCCGTAGGATGCCTCAGGAGGGCCCAGGAGAGTCCGGACAGCGCGGCCAAGAGCGGGATCGGGAGCGGAAGACCAACGTGAGCAGCGAGAACTCAGCGGACGACGCGCGGCAGGTGTGGGACGTCGTCGTGGTCGGCGCGGGCCCTGCGGGCGCCTCGGCGGCCTACGCGGCAGCCGTCGCGGGACGCAGCGTACTGATGCTTGAGAAGGCCGAACTGCCGCGGTACAAGACATGCGGCGGCGGCATCATCGGCCCGTCGCGGGACGCGCTGCCACCGGGCTTCGAGCTGCCCCTGCGGGACCGGGTGAACGCGGTGACGTTCACCCTCGACGGCAAGTTCGGCCGCACCCGCCGCTCGCGGAAGACGCTGTTCGGCCTGATCAACCGCCCCGAGTTCGACCAGCAGCTGGTCGAGCACGCGCAGAAGGCCGGCGCCGAGCTGCGCACGGGCGCGACGGTGGCGCGCGTGGAGCAGCACGGCCCCGCGGTGCCCGACCGGCGCACGGTCGCCGTCGTCCTGCAGAGCGGCGAGACGGTCCTGGCCCGCGCGGTCGTCGGCGCCGACGGCAGCGCGAGCCGCATAGGAGCACATGTCGGGGTCAAGCTCGACCAGGTGGACCTCGGCCTGGAGGCGGAGATCCCGGTGCCCGAGACCGTCGCGGAGGACTGGGCGGGCCGGGTGCTCATCGACTGGGGGCCGATGCCGGGCAGTTACGGCTGGGTGTTCCCCAAGGGGGACACGCTGACCGTCGGCGTGATCTCCGCGCGCGGCGAAGGCGCCGCGACGAAGCGGTACTTGGAGGACTTCATCGCCCGGCTCGGCCTCGCGGGCTTCGAGCCGAGCATCTCGTCGGGGCATCTCACGCGCTGCCGCAGCGACGACTCGCCGCTCTCGCGCGGTCGCGTCCTGGTGTGCGGCGACGCGGCGGGCCTCCTCGAGCCGTGGACCCGCGAGGGCATCTCGTTCGCGCTGCGCTCCGGGCGGCTCGCGGGGGAGTGGGCGGTGCGCATCGCCGAGGCGCACGACGCGGTGGACGCGCGCCGCCAGGCCCTGAACTACGCGTTCGCGATCAAGGCGGGCCTCGGCGTGGAGATGGGCGTCGGCCGCCGCATGCTCACGCTCTTCGAGCGCCGCCCCGGCGTGCTGCACACGGCGATCACCGGCTTCCGGCCCGCGTGGAACGCGTTCGCGAAGATCACCCGCGGTGCCACGACGCTCGCCGAGATCGTCCGCACGCACCCCGTCGCGGGCCGCATGCTCAGCAAGCTCGATCGCTAGCCCGGCGGCTGCCTGCCCTCTCACAGGACGGCAGGCAGCCCCTCCACGGGGCAGGCGGCCGTGACGGCTGTGCCCCAGGTGTCACGCGTGGCGAAAGAGCTGCCCCCTCCCTCTGGGCAGGAAGGTTTCCGCAACGCGCCGGGGGCATAGGCTGGTTACTCGGACGAGGGGACTCCACGCCATGCCGTCGAGCTCGAAGATCCTCGTGGTCGACGACCACGAGGACTACCTGTTCGCACTCGAGAGCGCGCTCGCTCCGCTCGGGTACGAGACGACGCGCGCGACCAACGGGGACGACGCCCTCAAGGAGATACTCCGCGGCCACATCGCGGTGGCCCTGCTCGACATGCGCATGCCCGGCGTCAGCGGCCTGGACGTGGTGCGCTACGTACGGCGGGTGGAACAGACCCAGCAGCTCCCCGTCATCCTCCTCACCGGCTTCGACGTGAGCCACGAGCTGTCGTCCGCGGCCCTGCTGCTCGGCGTGGCCGACATCGTCGTGAAGCCCATCGACCCCTGGATCCTGCGCACCAAGGTGCGCTACCTGTACGAGACGTACGAGCGGATGTGCGCGCTCCAGCGGGAGCTGGCCGAGTACCGGGCACGGGCGCGGGCGGAGAGCCGCGTACCGACCCAGCCCAACGCGCGCGGGCGCCACCGGCCGGTCACGAAGGACTGAGCGCCCGGCGTGCTCGCCGCGCGACGCCCTGAGTGCTTCCCGCGGAACGCGCGGGCGTACTCCCCGGGGAGTACGCCTGATCGCCACGCCCGGCGGACGCCCGCCGTCGCGGCCGCCGTCTAGCGTGGCCGTATGGATGAGCAGCGCGAACGCCATGAGGTGCGCCCGAGCGGGGGAGGATCCCCATGGCGGTGGCAGGGTCCGCCGTGGTGGCGCCTCTGGGAGGAGTCGTCGCGCCGCCTGCCGTGGCTGACGACGGCGTTCCTCACCTTCTTCGTCCAGGTGGGCTCGGGCTTCGCCCAGGAGAGCCAGCCCGACCGCCAGCCGCTCGACCTCTTCGCGCGGACGCTGCTCGTGGCGGCCTCCGTCTCCCTCCTGATGCGCCACCGGCACCCCGTGGCCGTGGCGTACTTCACGTCCGCCGCCACCGTCGTCTACCTCGGCGGCGGATACCCGTACGGGCCGGTGTTCCTCACCGTGGCGGTGGGCTGCTTCGCGGCGATCGTGGCGGGGCACCGGCACGCGGCGTGGGGCGCCGTCGCCCTGTGGTGGGTCGGGCAGGTCCTCGTGACGCAGGTCCTGTACCGCTGGCTGCCGCCCGACGACGACGGCACCCACCCCTGGGGCGAGGAACTGGTCGTCGTCCTCTGGGTGGTGGTGATCATCGCCGTGTCCGAGCTGGCCCGCACCCGGCGCGAGCAGTGGGCCAAGGAGCGCGCCGAGCGCGAGCTCGCGGCGAAGCGGCGCGCGGACGAGGAGCGCCTGCGCATGGCCCGCGAACTGCACGACGTCCTCGCCCACAGCATCTCCGTCATCAACGTCCAGGCGGGCGTGGGCCTCGCCCTGCTCGACTCCGACCCCGAACAGGCCCGCACCGCCCTGACCACCATCAAGGCCGCGAGCAAGGAGGCGCTCGGCGAGGTCCGCCACGTCCTCGACACCCTCCGCGCCCCGGGCGACGCCCCGCGCGCCCCGGCCCCCGGACTCGACCGTCTCCCCGAGCTGGTCGACCAGGCCAGGAGCGCGGGCCTCACGGTCGCGGTCACGACCGAGGGGCGCAGGTCACCGCTGCCGCCGGGCGCCGACCTGGCCGCGTTCCGCATCGTCCAGGAGGCCCTCACCAACGTCGTACGTCACTCGGGCTCGCGGCAGGCCCGCGTCCTGGTGCGGCACGCGCCCGGGAGCGTGACCCTGCGTGTCGACGACGACGGTCCCGCCACCGGCGCGGACGCGGGCGGCAGCGGCAACGGCCTCGCGGGAATGCGGGAGCGGGCCGCCGCGCTGGATGGCACGATCGAGGCGGGCCCGCGCCCCGACGGCGGCTTCCGCGTCACGGCGGTGCTGCCCACAGGTTCGGCTCCCGCCCCTCAGGAGGACCAGTGATCCGCGTACTGCTCGCCGACGACCAGTCGTTGGTGCGCGCCGGCTTCAAGGCGCTGCTCGACGCCCAGAGCGACATCGAGGTCGTCGGCGAGGCGGCGGACGGCGCGGAGGCCGTGCGCATGGTGCGCGAACTGCGGCCGGACGTCGTCCTGATGGACATCCGCATGCCGCTGCTCGACGGGCTCGCGGCCACCCGCCGCATCACCGACGAGCCCGGCCTCGACGGCGTGAAGGTCGTCATGCTGACCACGTTCGAGCTCGACGAGTACGTCTTCGAGGCGATCCGCTCGGGGGCTTCGGGCTTCCTGGTGAAGGACACCGAGCCCGACGAACTGCTGCGCGCCGTACGGGCCGTGGTCGGCGGGGACGCGCTGCTCTCGCCCGGGGTGACGCGCCGCCTCATCGCGGAGTTCGCCGCGCGCTCCAAGGAGCCGGCCGCCGCCGACCGGCTCGCCCATCTCACCGAGCGGGAGCGGGAGGTGATGGCGCTCGTCGGCATCGGCCTGTCGAACGAGGAGATCGCGCGCCGCCTCGTCGTCAGCCCGCTCACCGCCAAGACGCACGTGAGCCGCACGATGGTGAAGCTGGGCGCCCGGGACCGGGCCCAACTGGTCGTGCTCGCCTATGAGTCGGGGCTGGTCCGGCCCGGCTGGCTCGGCTGAGGACCGCGGGTGCCGAAGCGCCACAGGACGGTGACGAGCCGGACGAGGAAGAGAACGGCGGCAAGTGCCCCGCCCGCGTACAGCAGGTTCTTCTCCGTGCCGTCCGACAGGTCGAAGGCGATGGCCGGTCCCGCCACCACGACAGCGATCACCGCGAGCGCGACCACCGTCGCGCTGGCGAGCGCGTACCCGATCTCGACCGTCATGGCGTCCCGCTCGGCCTGACTGCGTCGCCCCTGTCCCATCGGGTCCCCGTTCCCTCACTGTCCTTGGC
>NZ_JBHYJH010000055.1:0-52668 GCF_042740445.1 Streptomyces sp. NPDC059003
TAGGGGCGGAGCCCCTAGTTTCGGGAAGGGGTGGGACTGGGGCGCCCCGCGAAGGTCAGGCCCCCGCCACCCCCCGCACCCGTACCGACAAGTCGTTGTCGTTCGTGTAGTAGGGCCCCACCTCGACGGAGCCACCGTCGTGCTCAAGGACCGTCACCGGATACGTGAAGATAGGCTTCTTGTCCGCGACGTCGTCCAGGAGCCGGGCGAGCCGGACACGCGGCCCGCCGGACCCGGCGGGGAGCAGCCACAGGTCCCAGGGCCCGCGCCCACCGGCGAGGTCGACGTACCGCAGGGCGAAGCCGAGCTCGGCCGCGCCGGTGGTCACGTCGGCGCACAGCACCCGCTCGGGCTCACCGCGCAGCACCGCCTCGACGCGCGCACCGTCGGCCAACTCCGTCCCGTACACGCGGGCGCGAGCCGTGAGCACCCCGTCGGCGATGCCGAGCTCGCCGACCTCGGCGTGCGGGGCGCGCACCCAGCTGCGCACGGAGAGGTTGCCCTGCTTCGTGGCGTACGGAATGCGCACGGAGACATGGCCGCGGCTGCCGCTCGGCTCGCGGTCGACGAGGGAGCGCAGGTCGTTGACGCCCGGCACGAGCCGGCGTGGCTCACCGTCCTCGACGACGGCGTACGCGTTCCAGCGGCCCTCGGCGAGCTCCACACTGCTCGGCAGCGCGGCGCGAAGGCGCCCGTCGGCGGCGGGCGTGAGGGGAAGCCGCACCTCGTCGACGGGGTCGGAGTCCCGGAGCCGGAGCAGCAGATGGACGGTGCCCGCCTCGCCGTGGTCGGTGACGTCGAAGGTGAGCCCGCCCGCGGAGTCGGCGATGCAGTCGGCGCGCGGCGACGGCGCCTGGTCGCGGCCCCCCGTGTCCTCCTGCGCGCCCTCCCGCGTGTCCCGTGTGAACACGGCCGTCATGCCAGCCCCTTCGTCGGTGCGGTCCGTCGGGCGTCACGCACGGCGTACGCGCCGCCGAGGAGTGCTCCCCTGGCGCGGTGCATCGAGCCGCGCAGGCGGCCGCCCAGCGAGCTGCCGCTCTTGAGCATGCCGGTGAACATGGCCTCGTAGCGTTCGGCGATGCGGATCGGGTCGAAGCGCTCGGAGTCCTTGAGCGCGGCGTCCGCCATCTGCTGCCGCAGTGCGTCGTCGTTGATCAGTTCGAGCAGTCCGCCGGCGATCGCGTCGGCGCTGCCGACCTCGACGAGGCGGCCGTCGACCCCGTTGGCGATGATCTCGCCGGGGCCGTGCGGACAGTCGGTGGAGACGACGGGCAGGCCGCAGCGCATCGCCTCGACGATCGTCATCCCGAAGGACTCCAGGCTGGAGGTGACGGCCGCGATGGAGCCCTTGGCCCACTCCGGCTCGATGGGGTGGGCGGGGCCCATGAGGAACACGTGGTTGTAGAGGCCCAGGTCCTCGATGAGTTTGCGCAGCTTGTCCTTCTGCTTGCCGCCGCCGTAGATCCGCAGGCGCCAGTCGGGGCGCTCGCGGCGCACCGTGTCGAAGGCCCGGATCAGCAGGTCGTACCGCTTGACGGGGGCGAGCCGACCGGCCGCGACGACCCACTTGTGGGAGCCGTCGGCGGGTTCGATGCCGGGCGCGGGCACCGGGTTCGGCACGGCCTGGACGTGCACGCCGGGCAGCCGCATGCCCTTGCGGTAGGCGTGCGCGTCGGCCTCGGTCGTCGTGGTCAGGACGTCCAGGCGCGGGTAGACGCTGCGCAGCTGGCGGCGCAGCTCCTTGGTGTGGCTGTCGAGCGTGAGGTGCTCCTGGCCGACGCGCAGCACGCCGCGCCGGGTCTGCCGTGCGACGTGCACGTTCAGGCCGGGCCGGGTGCCGACGACGACGTCGGACTCCAGGGACCCCAGGTGGGCCGCGACGCGCTGGTCGGTCAGGGCGCTGTACTGGGCGTAGCGCCCCTCGGCGCTGGGGAAGACCCTGGCCGGGGTGCGGTGGGCCTCGCTGTCGCCCTCGTAGCCCGGACTGCCCTTCCTGATGTCCACGAGGTGGCTCAGCCTGATCCGCGCGTCCGGCGTGAACACGGGCTCGTCCCGGTGCCGCAGGACCGAGACGATCTCGACGTCGTGCTGCTCGGCGAGGGTGTTTGCCAAGTTGTACGTGGTCCGGATCGTCCCTCCGATCCCGTACGCGTTGTGAATCAGGAAAGAGATATGCATACGTCCCCGTATTCCGCGCTTCCCCGCGGACATCCGTCTCGTCCGCCTACCGAGGGGTTAGACGGGAATCTCAGGCCAAGGGTTGGGTCGACTTTCCGTCTTGTTGGACAACGGATGCGCGATCGCAATGCGGAATGAGGAACTCCATGACTGGTACAGCGATCACGGCTGGTAGGAGAGCTGCGGTACGTCGAAGCAGGTGCGGTCCATCTCGCCCTGTGTGACCCAGCCCTCGTCGTCCTTCCAGCGGGCCACGGACAGACACGTCCTGCGGGACGCCGGCGGCTCGGCCCGCCGCTCGTACGTCACGGGCAGGAGCAGCCCGCCCGCGTCGTACGGCTTCCCGCGGCTCATGAAGCGGTCCACGCACGCGCGCGTGACGTCGCCCTCGGAGCCCTCGGAGCCCCCGGACGCCGTGCAGGACCTCGCGGCGTCGGTGAACCACCGGGCGGCGGCCCAGCCCTCCAGCTGCCACTGGGACACCGTCTTCGACCCCTTCATGGCGTTGCGGAACTCCCGCACGGCCGGGTGTCGGGTGTCCTCGTAGTTGCGGCTGGAACCGGTCGCCCACAGGGCGTTGCGGCAGCGGGGCGCGTCCTTGTAGTCGTCCGCGACGGCTGATGACCAGTTCTGGACGTTGGTGACCTTCGCGGTGACCTTCGCGCCCACGTCGTCCATCGCCTTGCACAGCTGCGCGTTGCCGTGGCTGTCCATCGCGTCGAAGACCAGGTCGGCGCCCTGGTCCTTGAGGTCGGCCGCGGCGGCGCGGAAGTTCGGCAGGGCGAAGTCGACCTGCTCGGTGACCACCTTGTAGCCCTCGGCCTCCAGGCCCCGCTTCACGAGGCGGGCGTACGCGGCCGACGCGGCCTGGTTGTAGGAGACGACGGCGGCCGTGCGGGCGCCCTGCTCCCGCTTGAAGTAGCGGTAGACCTCCGTGCCGCCGTACAGCTTGCCGTCCCAGCCCGGCTTGCCGTCGCGCGGCGCGAGGCTGCCGTAGATCCCGTACAGATGCGGATAGGTGTCGTAGGCGGAGCCGATCGGCTGGCCGCCTATGTCGGGCACCCCCGCCTCGGACACCCGGGAGGCGCCCGCGTAGTCGAGGACGGTGGTGGCGACCAGGGCGACGACCTTCTGCTCGTCGAGCAGTTTGTGGACGCAACTGTTGTTGCCGACGCCGCTGCCGCCGTCGTCGCACGTGTGCACCTCGACCTTGCGGCCCGCGATGCCGCCGCGCGCGTTGAGGCGCTCGAAGTAGGCCTTCGCCCCGTCGCGCGGCCCGGTGAAGGCGGAGCCGCCGACGGGGCTCGTGGCGCTGGTGATCACGCCCACGTGGACGGGCGCGCCCTGGGTGCCGCGCGGCGCGCCGGTCGGGCGCCGCTCGAAGTCGCTCTCGGGGAGCCGGCTGCCACAGGCCGCGCCCGCCAGGAGCGCGGCCGCCGTCAGCACGGCCGCGAGGGCCCGTCGCGGGACCCGGACCTCAGCAGCCCGGGCCAGGCGACGCATTGCCGCTCAGCTTCACCAAAGCACACAGGGTCTTGACGGACACCTTCCAGGTGTCGTCCTGGTTGACGGCGGTGCCACTGGCGTCGGGCAGCGCGGTGGCGCCCTTCAGGGTCAGCGCGTACGTCACGTCCGCCTCCGTCGCCGAGGTGAACTCCACCTCGGCGACGCGCGCCCGGACCTGTCTGCCGCGCTCGTCACCGCTGAAGCCCTGGAGGACCTGGCGCAGCTTCGCCCCGTCCTCCAGGACGGCCTCCTTGTCCTTCAGGGACACGGCCGGGTCGAAGAACTTCTCCCAGTTGCGCCGGACCTCCTTCTCGGCAGCCGCGGGGTCGGCGGGCCCGTCACCGTCGGGCGACTCGCTCACGGACGGCTGCGGCGGCGGACTGCCCTCGTCGCCTCCGCTGTCGTCGCCGCAGGCCACGGCGGCCGGTGCGATCAGCAGGACCGCGGCGGCCGCCAGCGCCGCGCTCCGCACCCTTCCCCGCCGGGGATCGCTCCCCCGCCTGGGGCTTGTCCCGAGAACCATCTGGCTCACCACCGGGTGTCGGTCCGGGCGAAGAGCGCCCGGCGTGCTTTCAGGGTCAGCTTCCAGAAGGCATAGTGCAAGCCATTGGCTGACATGAACAGACCCGGTCGGACCCACGACGTCTCCCAGGGGGCCTGGATGACCTCTCCCGCCGCCTCGCGCACGGCTCGCCTCCGGGCGGTCCACCCCATGCTGTGGGCGGCCTTCGCGGCGCTCGCCACGGGCGCGGTCCTGTGCGTGATCGGCTGGTACGGCATCTCCGGCGAGCGATTCGCCGAACGGCAGCTGCCGTACATCGCGTCGTGCACGGTCCCCGGAGCCGCCCTGATCATCGCGGGCGCGATCCTCCTCGCCCACGGCAGGAGCGCCCTCGCGGCGGCACGCGTGGAGGAGCTGTACGGGCTGCTCGTGGCCGTCGAGGGACCGGACCCGGCGGCCGCGCGGGCCGAGCGGGCGGCGGCCCCGGTCGCGACCAGTGACGCCCTGCTCGTGGTCCCCGGCGGCACCCTCTTCCACCGCGCGGACTGCCCCCTGGTGTCCGGCAAGCCGGAGGCGGTGCCCGCCGACGCCACCGCCCTGGCGGGCGGCGCGCTCGCACCGTGCCCGATCTGCACCCCGGAACGGCCCGCGTCCGAGCCGCCCGAGCCACTCGACCCGACTGACCCGACTGACCCGTCCGAACCGTCCGAACCGTCCGCAGCGCAGGGCCCGGAGGCCTGACCCGGTGGCGTCCCTGAGCTACGACCTCACCCTGGCCGGGCTCTCCGTCGGCAGCGCGGCCGCCCTCACCGGCATCGGCCTGATCGTCACCTACCGCGCCACCGGCGTCCTCAACTTCGCGCACGGCGCGATCGCGATGGTCTGCGCCTACCTGCTGCGCCAGTTCACCGTCGAGTGGGACTGGCCCCTGTCGCTCGCCGCGGCGGTCACCCTCCTCGTCGTCGCGCCCGCCATCGGCCTCGTCCTCGAAGCCGCCGTCTTCCGCCCGCTCGCCGTCCTCGGCGGCGACCCGGCGCAGACGCTCGTCGCGTCGATCGGCGTGTTCATCCTCCTCGTCGGCGGGGCCGCCCTTCTCTGGGGGCAGGGCGCACGCGCGGACGTGCCGACGCTCGTGTCCGCCGACCCCTGGGGCCAACTGGCGGTCGCCGTGGCCCTCGCGCTCGGCGTGTGGGCGATTCAGCGGTTCACCCGCTTCGGCGGCGAGCTCCGCGCGGTGGTGGACGACCGCCGCCTCGCGGTGCTCGCCGGGATCGACGCCGACCGGGTGGCGTCGGCGGGCTGGGCGTTCGGCTCGTTCACGGCGGGCCTGACGGGGGTGCTCCTCGCTCCGTACGTACGTCTCGACCCGTACGGCATGCCGCTCCTCGTCATGGAGGTCGTGGCCGTCGCCGTGGCCGCCCGGATGCGGAACCTGCCGGTGGCGGTCGTCGTGGCGCTCGGCATCGGCGTGGCCCAGAGCCAGCTGACCCGCCTGCACCCGTCCGGGTGGGGCGAACCGCTGCTCCAGGCGGTCGGCGCCAACCTCTTCGTGGTGGCGCTCCTGGTCGCCGCCCTCGTCCTGCCGGGCATCGGCACCGGGGACGCGCTGCCGCGCACCGCCACCGCCCGCATCCCGACGCCGCCGGGCGCCTGGATAGTGGCCGTGGTCCTCTTCCTGCTCCCGCTCGGCCTCGCGGGCTCCGACCTCACCACGTCCGTGCAGGTCCCGGCCCTCGGCGTCATCCTGCTCTCGCTGGTGGTCGTCACCGGCAGGGGCGGCCAGATCTCCCTCGGCCAGGCGGCGTACGCGGGCCTCGGCGCCCTCTTCACCGCGCTGCTCGCGGGCGGCCGCTTCCCCGGTCTGCCGGAGCTCTCGCCCCTGCACGCCCTCGCCGTCGCGGTCCTGCTCGTCGCGCCCCTCGGCCTGCTCACCGGGTGGCCCGCGATCAGCCGCCACGGCCTGGCGCTCGCCCTCGCGACGTTCGCGGTCGGCGTCGGCGTCAGCCGCTTCGTCTTCGCCCAGCCGTACGCCACGTCGGGCCTCACCCTCGACCGGCCGCCGGGCTTCGGCGGCGACCGCGCCTATTACCTCCTCGAACTCGTCCTGCTCGGCGGCGCCCTGCTCCTCGTGGCGGCGCTGCGCCGGGGCCGCACCGGCCGCGCGCTCGCCGCGATGCGCGACCACGAGGCGGGGGCGGCCGCGGCCGGGGTGCCGGTGCGCGGCCTGAAGCTCACCGCGTTCGTCATCGGCGCCGCGCTCGCCGCGCTCGGCGGCGGCATGCTCGGCATGGGGCTTCGGGCCTTCGACCCGGGCTCGTACGACCCCGTGCGCGGGCTGCTGTGGTTCGCGGCCGTGGTCGTGCTCGGGGCCGACAGCCTCCTGGGGGCGCTGGTGGCCGCGGCGCTGCTCGTGGGGCTCGACGCGGGGGCTCGTGGCGGGGTCGCCGCTGCGGTGGTCGGGGTGCTCGCCATATTGGTGGGGCGGTTTCCTGGGGGGCCGTACGAGGCGCTGCGCGCCTTTACGCGCCGCCTGAGGCGGCGCCCTTCGTTGACTCCGTTGGGGGTTCGGGTTCGGTTGGCTCTGGTGCCCGGGGGCCCTGCTTTGGCTGATGCATCCGTTGATGGTGGCCGTCGGATGGGCTGTGCCCACCCGTTCCGCCCTCCGGGCGGACCAGATGCCCACAGCAGGCCCCCGACCAAGGCTCCCCGCCCCAGAAGAGCTGTCCCTCCCCATCAAGAAGCCCTCTCCGCCCACCACCTCCGGCTCAGCTACGACGGGTTCACCGTTCTTCGTGATGTGTCCCTCTCGGTGGCCCCCGGCCAGGTCACGGCTGTGGTCGGGCCCAATGGGGCGGGCAAGAGCAGTCTGTTCCACTGTCTGGCCGGGACCTTGCGGCCGGACGGGGGGCGCGTCAGCTTCGGGGGGCGGGACATCACACGGCTTCCGGCGCACGCCCGTACGCGGATCGGGGTCGCCCGCACCTTCCAGCAGCTCGCCGTCTTCCCGACGCTGACCGTGGCCGAGAACGTGCGGGTGGGCGCCGAACAGGGGCGGGTGCGTGACCCGGCGGCGCCGGAACGGGCGCTGCGGCTCTTCGACCTGGTGGACGTGCGGGACCGTCCGGCCGCCGGGCTGCCCACCGGCACGCTGCGCCGGGTCGAGCTGGCCCGTGCCCTGGCGGGCGATCCCCACGTGCTGCTCCTCGACGAGCCCGCCGCGGGCCTGGACACCGCCGAGGTCGCCGCGCTCTCCCGGGTCCTGCGCGCGCTCGCGGCGGACGGCACGGCGCTCCTCGTGGTCGAGCACGACCTGGACCTGGTGGCGGGGCTCGCCGACACCGTGCACGTGCTGACCGCGGGCCGGATCGTCGCGTCGGGCCCGACCGGCGAGGTGCTCGAAGGCGAGAGCCCGTGAGCACCCTCGAACTGCGTGCCGCCCGCGTGCGCTACGGCCCCCTCGAAGCCCTGCACGGCGTGAGCGTCGCCGCCCCGGCCCCCGGCCTGACCGTCCTGCTCGGCCGCAACGGCTCGGGCCGCACCACCGCGCTGCGTGCCCTCGCGGGCACCGTGCCGCTGTCCGGCGGCGCCGTCGTCTGGGACGGCGTGGACGTCACACGGCTCGCCGCGCACGAACGCGCCCGCCGCGGCCTGTGCTTCGTACCGGACCGGCAGGCCGTCTTCGGCTCGCTCACCGTCCGCGAGAACCTGGAGCTCGCCCACGCCAAGGGCGACTTCGCCCCGGCCCTTCAGGCGTATCCGGAACTGGCCGCGCTGCTCGCGCGCCGCGCGGGCACCCTGTCCGGCGGCGAGCAGCGCATGCTGGCGCTCTCCCGCGCGCTCCTGGCACACGCGCGCGTGGTCCTCGTCGACGAGCCCGCCCAGGGCATGTCGCCCGCGGTGGCGCGGCGCACGTACGACCTCCTGAAGGGCCTGCACGCGTGCGTGGTCGTCGCCGAGCAGCGGCTGCCGCCCGGCCTGCGCGAGCGCGGGGGCCGGGCGGTGGTGGTGCACGAACTGCGCCGCGGCGAGGTGGTGTTCAGCGGGGAGGCCGCAGAACACGTGGGAGTCGCCGACCGGGACCCCGCCGCAGGCGCCGACGGAGGCGCCGGCAGGGGCACCGGCGAAGGTCCGCTCACTTCGCCGGGATGACGAGCACCGTCCCGACCGCGAGCCGGTCGGGGTGCGGCCCGATCAAGCGCCGGTTGGCCTGGTACAGGGCCTTCCAGCCGCCCTTGACGTGGTAGCGCCGGGCGAGGGAGCTGAGCGTCTCGCCGGCCTTCACGACGTGCTTGCGCCGCTCGGGCAGCAGCGCGTCACCGTCGAGCTTGGCCTCCTTGACCTTCTTCGAGCAGACGGGCCAGGCCTCCCAGCCCTGGTTGAGCAGCACCTTCCGCGCCACCTTGATCTGTTCCTCGCGGGTGGCGAGGTCCGCGCGCGGCGCGTACGCGAGCCCGCCGTGCTCCACCCAGGTGGACTGCTTGAACTGCAGCCCTCCGTAGTAGTCGTTGCCGGTGTTGATGTGCCAGCGGCCGCTGCTCTCGCACTCGGCGAGACAGTGCCACGGCCCCTGGGCGCGGGAGCAGTCGTACAGGTGCGTGGTGGCGGCGGGCCCGGGACGCGGGGGCGGCGGCGCCACCGCGGCGACCGATGCCGCGCCCACGGTCCCCGAACCCAGGGACAGGGCCGCGGCGGCGAGCAGCGTCACGGACCGGCGCCGGCTGCGGGACCGCGGCGCCATCGGGTGCGTCGAGTGCATCGGGCCACGTTACGCAGCGTCCGCGCGGGCCCCTGGCGCGCCGCGCCGCCCCGTGCGCGGCCCCACCCGGTCGGCGGACAGGGCGGGACCACGCACGTGCTCAGCAGGCGCGCGGGGCTCAGACGGCCAGGCGCTGACCCGGCACGATCAGGTTCGGATCACCGCCGATGACGCCCTGGTTGGCGGCGTAGACCCGCTGCCAGGAGGTGCCGTGCGCGGCCGCGATCCGGCTGAGCGTGTCGCCCTGGCGCACGGTGTAGTTGCCGTGGCCGCCGGGCGCCGTGCGGCTGGTGCCCCGGTCGCTGTGGCCGGGCGCGCGGTACGCGGGCCGCGGCTTGTAGGGCTTCTGCACGGCCTTGGGCGCCGCGGACCTGGGCGCGGCCTGCGGGGCGGCCTGCGGAGCGGCCGCGCCCGGTGCGGGCCCCGACGCGCCCGCCCTGCCGGAGCACGAGGGCCAGGCGCCCCACCCCTGGGCGCGCTGGACCTTGGCGGCGACGGCGATCTGCTGCGCCTTGGACGCCTTGTCCGCGGTCGGCGCGTAGGCCGTGCCGCCGTACGCCCGCCAGGTGCCGGCGGAGAACTGGAGTCCGCCGTAGTAGCCGTTGCCGGTGTTGATCTGCCAGTTTCCGCCGCTCTCGCAGCGGGCGATCCGGTCCCACACTCCGCTGTCCGCCGCGGCCTGACCGGTCGCGGCGAGCAGTCCCAGCGGGGCGATGAGCGCGGCTCCGCCGATCACTGCTGTCTTGCGAATGTACTGGGGACGTCCGGACATGAAATTCCCTCTCGGAGGACCCGGGCTCCCCCAGGCTCCGCGGGCCCGCACGCATCCGGCGCCGGGTCCCGCCGAGCCCCGTCCGCCGGACAGGTGTCGCTCTGCCGCACCTTCGTTCACGGTTCACGGTTCACGAACAGCTGGCTGGTGCGATCGACGGACGTACCCGAGCGGTGCTCGCTGCACACGGCGCTGGAATCTAGAAGCCCACTCGCCCCGCTATCAACCGACTCCCCGTCATTCCAGGCCAGTCGCCTGTTACCGGGAGTATCGTCGAGTTTCGGACACCCCCTTCATTCCTGGATATCGGCATTTATTGCACCGTCGGCGAATTGATCTGTGACTCACCTCACCGCCCCAACTTCCGTGCATGAAACAGTTGTTGGCGCGGAGTGACAGATTCCGCCCACCATCTCACCCTCCGCTGTGGATAGTTCAATTCCGTGCACCCTCGCGCGTGACTTGTGCCACTGATCGCCCGTTGTCTCCTTTATGAGCCGGGCACCACCCGGACACCCCACGCATCGATTCCGAGGAGCCACCCGTGCCGCGCATGCTCGACCTCAGCGACGAGGTACGCGCCGAGATCGGCGATGAAGAAGCCGACCGCCTGCTCGCCGGAGAGAACGCCCCGGGCGCCTACGACTGCACGTCCTGCCGGACCCCGGGCGACTCGGAGCGCGAGCGCACCAGCACGGTCCTGTTCGTCGGCGACGAGACCGCCGTGCTCGCCTTCGCCCACGCCGCCTGCCTGCCCTCCCAGATCGTCGAGGTCGCCGAGGAGCAGCTCCAGGGCGCCGTACGGTCCATCACCGGCGAGGACGCCCCGGCGCCCGGCGTTCCCGACGCCGCCCCCGAGCACGCCGTGCTCGGCGTGACCAGCGGCCTGGTCCTCATCGACGGCGAGCTGCGCCCCGCGCTCGTCGTCGAGCCGACCGGACCCATCGCGCGCCCCGGCGCCGCGCCCGGCGGCGGCGACGACTTCCTGCCGCTCCTGATCGAGCAGGGCTTCATGCCCGTGACGTCCCTGGGCAGCGTCCCGCCGACGCTGCACGGCTGGTCGGTGCTGCTCGCCATGGGCCGGCTGCACGCCATCCTGCAGCCCGGTACGGGCGGCGGCCCGCAGGTCGCCTGGTGGCAGGCGCACCAGCCGCTCCAGGTCACCGAGAGCTGGCGCGCGGCGGCCAACAAGCACCAGTCCGCCCTGCTCTTCGCGGTCCCCGCCGGCGTCATCGGCCGCCAGCCCCGCGAGGACCTCCTCCGCGACGCCCTGGACCGAGCGACGTCCCAGGGCCAACTGGTCGCCTGCACGATGCCCCTGGCAGGCACGTGACCTGAAGCCCCCACTGCGGGCAGCTGAGGCCGCTCCCTCCCGCTGTGGGCGGCTGAGGCCGCTGCCGCTGTGGGCGGCTGGTCCGCCCAGAGGGCGGAACGGGCGGGCACAGCCCACGCGCCGGGCGCCCACACGTCAGAGGCCCACCAAGGACAACCCCCGAGCAGCCATACCCAAAGACAAATGCGGGCGCAGCCCCCGCATCCGCAAGGCCCCGGCGTCGTTGGCACAGTTGTGCACGCATACGACCACCCCTCACACCACCGGCCGTACCAGAGCCCCGTCCAGAGCCCCATCCCGTCCATGCGCGCGGCGCAGGACGCGATGACTCCGGTCTCGGCCACGCCGATCTACGACGCGCTGTACTCCGAGTACCTCAGGGCGTTCCGGGCCCTGCCCGGCGACAGGACCGGCGAGGAGGAGCTGAGGTTCACCGCCTTCGGCCCCGGGCCGTACGGCATGCAGCACGGCGCCGGACGCCACGACCCGCGCCACCACACCCCCCGGCACGAGCAGCGGCACGACCCGCGGCACGACCCCCGCCACCCCGCCTTCCACGTCGCCCGCTACGGCCAGCCCACGCAGGTCGACCACCACAGCTACGGCCACCTCTTCCCGGCCGCCCTCCCCCCGGGCCCGCGCCGGGGCTGACCCGCACCGAACGCCCCCGAAGACACCGATGCCCGGCCCTCCCCGTGGAAGGCCGGGCATCGGCACGCCGCAGACGCGTACGGCTACTTCTTCTGGCCGCCCTTGCCGCGCTTCTCGCGCACCCGCACCGAGATGTGGATCGGCGTGCCCTCGAAGCCGAACTCCTCGCGCAGACGGCGCTCCACGAAGCGGCGGTAGCCGTGCTCGATGAAGCCCGACGCGAAGAGGACGAACCGCGGCGGCTTCGTGCCCGCCTGCGTGCCGAACAGGATGCGGGGCTGCTTGCCGCCGCGCACCGGGTGCGGGTGGGCGGCGACGAGCTCGCCGAGGAAGGCGTTGAGGCGGCCCGTCGGCACGCGCGTCTCCCAGCCCGCGAGGGCCGTCTCGATCGCCGGGACCAGCTTCTCCATGTGGCGGCCCGTGCGCGCCGACACGTTCACCCGCGGCGCCCACGCGACCTGCGCGAGCTCCGTCTCGATCTCCCGCTCCAGGTAGTAGCGGCGCTCCTCGTCGAGGGTGTCCCACTTGTTGTACGCGAGGACGACCGCGCGGCCCGCCTCCACCGCCATCGTGACGATGCGCTGGTCCTGCACGCTGATCGACTCGCTGGCGTCGATCAGGATGACCGCGACCTCCGCCTTCTCGACGGCGGCGGCCGTGCGCAGCGAGGCGTAGTAGTCGGCGCCCTGCTGGAGGTGGACGCGCTTGCGGATGCCCGCGGTGTCCACGAACTTCCAGGTGACGCCGCCCAGCTCGATGAGCTCGTCGACCGGGTCGCGGGTCGTGCCCGCCAGCTCGTTGACGACGACGCGCTCCTCGTTCGCCACCTTGTTCAGGAGGGACGACTTGCCGACGTTCGGGCGGCCGATGAGCGCGATGCGGCGCGGGCCGCCGATGGCCGTGCCGAAGGTCTGCGCGGGCGCCTCGGGCAGCGCCTCGAGGACCGCGTCGAGCATGTCGCCCGTGCCGCGGCCGTGCAGCGCGGACACCGGGTGCGGCTCGCCGAGGCCGAGGGACCACAGCATCGCCGCGTCCGCCTCGCCGCTCGGCCCGTCCACCTTGTTGGCGCACAGCACGACGGGCTTGCCCGCCTTGCGCAGGAGGCGGACGACGGCCTCGTCGGTGTCGGTCGCGCCGACCGTCGCGTCGACGACGAAGACGACGGCGTCGGCCGCCTCGATCGCGTACTCCGCCTGGGCGGCGACGGACGCGTCGATGCCGAGGACGTCCTGCTCCCAGCCGCCGGTGTCGACGACCTTGAAGCGGCGGCCCGCCCACTCGGCCTCGTACGTCACGCGGTCGCGGGTCACGCCCGGCTTGTCCTCGACGACCGCCTCGCGGCGGCCGATGATGCGGTTCACCAGGGTCGACTTGCCGACATTCGGGCGGCCGACGACGGCGAGCACCGGCAGCGGGCCGTGCCCGGCGGCCTCGATGGCCCCCTCGACGTCCTCGATGTCGAAGCCCTCTACGGCGGCGAGCTCCATGAACTCCGCGTACTCGGCGTCGCCAAGCGCACCGTGGTCGTGCTCGACGTGCTCCGCCGAGCCCGCGTCCTCGGGCTGGATCTGGTCGTTCATGAAGTCCGTACCTCGTCGTTCATCGTGGTGATCGGTGACCGGCCACCCGGCGGGTCACTACTGAAAGTCTTACTCAGCGCCCGGTCAGGCGCCTGGCGTTTTCCAGGTGGGCGGTCAGCCGCTCCTGGATGCGCACGGTCGCCTCGTCGAGCGCCTTGCGCGTACGCCGCCCGCTGCCGTCCCCCGCGTCGAAGGGGGCGCCGAAGACGACGTCGACGCGGCTGCGCAGCGGCGGCAGCTGCCGTATCAGACGGCCGCGCCGCTCGGTGCTGCCCAGGACGGCGACCGGCACGATCGGCGCCCCGGAGCGCACCGCGAAGTACGCGAGCCCGGCGCGCAGCGACGCGAAGTCGCCGTCGCCCCGGGTGCCCTCGGGGAAGATCCCGAGGACGCCGCCCTGCTCCAGAATGCCGAGCGCGTCCGTGATCGCCGTGCGGTCGGCCGTCGAGCGGTCGACCTGGATCTGGCCGATGGCCCCCAGGAACCTGCCGAGCGGCCCGATGAACGCTTCCTTCTTGATCAGGAAGTGCGCGGGCCGGGGCGCGACGCCCATGACCATCGGGCCGTCGACGTTGTGCGAGTGGTTCACGGCCAGGATCACCGGGCCGCTCGCGGGCACCCGCCACGCACCGAGCACGCGGGGCTTCCACAGGCCGTACATGAGGCCGACGCCGATGCGGCGCCCGACCTCGGCCCCGCGCTCGGATGCCGCCGCTGTCACTTCCCGGCCCGCTTCTCCTCAACGAGGGTGACGACGCACTCGATGACCTGCTGCAGCGTGAGCTCCGTGGTGTCCACCTCGACGGCGTCCCCGGCCTTGGCGAGCGGGGACGTCTTGCGGCTGGAGTCGGCGGCGTCCCGCTTGATGAGGGCCTCGCGCGTCGCGGCGACGTCGGCGCCCTTCAGCTCGCCGGAGCGGCGGGCGGCGCGGGCCTCCGGGGACGCCGTCAGGAAGATCTTCAGGTCGGCGTCGGGCAGGACCGTGGTGCCGATGTCCCGGCCCTCGACGACGATGCCCCGCTGCGCGGCGGCGGCGATGGAGCGCTGCAGCTCGGTGATCCGCGTGCGCACCTCGGGGACCGCGCTGACGGCGCTGACCTTGGAGGTGACCTCCTGCGTGCGGATCGGGCCCGCGACGTCCGTGCCGTCGACCGTGATCGTCGGCGCGGCCGGGTCCGTGCCGGACACGATGTCCGGCTTGCCGGCGACCGCGGCGATCGCGGAGGGGTCGGTGAGGTCGATGCCGTTGGCCACCATCCACCACGTGATCGCCCGGTACTGGGCGCCGGTGTCCAGGTAGCTCAGGCCGAGCTGCGCCGCCACGGCCTTGGACGTGCTGGACTTGCCCGTGCCGGACGGCCCGTCGATGGCGACGATCACTGCCGGGGCTTCGGGGCCTGCGGCAGCGCTGTTTTCCACGGTTTCCACGGGCTGCGGGTGCCTTTCTCGGGGCGCGGTCGAGTACGGGGACGCGTACGACGCCCCGTACAAGGTTACTGGGCGCGCGGCCCGCGCCCGGCCGGGCCCGCGCGGTCCCCCTCCGGGCGCGGTCCCGGGCAGCGACGGCGGGTCACTTCCGCAGGGCCCAGCCCCGCTCCCGCAGGCCCGCCGCCAGCGGTCCCGCCGCCGCGGGCTCCACCATGAGCTGGACCAGACCGGCCTGCTGGCCGGTGGCGTGCTCGATGCGGACGTCCTCGATGTTGACCCCGACCCGCTCCGCGTCGGCGAAGATGCGGGCCAGCTGACCCGGTTGGTCGTCGATGAGGACGGCCACGACCTCGTACACCGCGGGCGCGGACCCGTGCTTGCCGGGCACGCGCGCCTGCCCCGCGTTCCCCCGGCGCAGGACGCTCTCGACGCCCGCGGCGCCGTCCTTGCGCTTGCTCTCGTCGGCCGACTGCAGGCCCCGCAGCGCCGACACGGTCTCCTCCAGGTCGGCGGCCACCGCGGCGAGCAGGTCGGCCACCGGGCCCGGGTTCGCCGAGAGGATGTCGATCCACATGCGCGGGTCGGACGCCGCGATGCGGGTGACGTCGCGGATGCCCTGGCCGCAGAGGCGCACCGCCGACTCCTCGGCGTTCTCCAGGCGGGCCGCGACCATGCTCGACACCAGGTGCGGCATGTGCGAGACGAGCGCGACCGCGCGGTCGTGCGCGTCGGCGTCCATGACGACCGGCACGGCACGGCACAGGGCGACCAGTTCGAGCGCCAGGTTCAGCACCTCGGTGTCCGTGTCGCGCGTCGGCGTGAGCACCCACGGGCGGCCCTCGAAGAGGTCGGCGGAGGCGGCGAGGGGGCCGCTGCGCTCCCGGCCCGACATGGGGTGCGTGCCGATGTACGGCGTCAGGTCGAGGCCGAGCGCGGTCAGCTCGCGGCGCGGGCCGCCCTTGACGCTCGCCACGTCCAGATAGCCGCGGGCCAGGCCCCGCCGCATGGCGTCGGCGAGCGTCGCGGCGACGTGCGCCGGCGGCACGGCGACGACGCACAGGTCCACGGGGCCCTCGGGCGCCGCGTCCGTGCCCGCGCCGAGCGCGGCGGCGGTGCGGGCCTGCTCGGGGTCGTGGTCGGCGAGGTGGACGGTGACGCCGCGGGCCGCGAGGGCCTGGGCCGCGGAGGTGCCGATCAGGCCGGTGCCGATGACGAGGGCGGTTCTCACTGGGCGATGTCCTTGCGGAGTGCGGCCGCGGGGCCGGGGCGGCGGGCCGGGAGGTCGCTGTGCGCGGTGAGCGGCGCGTCGGCCTGCTCGCTCATGGGGTCGGCGGTGTCCCGCTCCCCTGGGACGGCGCCCCGCACCGCTCGTACCGCCACCGTGCAGCTCCTTGCTCGTGTCCTGCGCGTCGTCGCCCGTGTCCTGCGCATCCTGTGCGTCCCGGTGCGACGAGCCGTGCGCGTCTTGTGTGCGACAAGCCTAGTCACCACCTCCGACACGGGTGCGCGGCGCCCGTCTGCCGAGACGGACGCCGCGCGGCTGCGGGGCAGGTCAGAGCTGCTGCGCCTTGATGATCTCCTCAAGGGACTCGGTGGGGACCTGCCCGTCCGGCGTCAGCTTGTCGACGACCTGCGGGAGGGACTGGGCGATCTCGTCGGCGGCCTGGTCCGGGGAGACCCCGGCGTCCTGTGCGGCCTGCTGGAGCGCGTCGTCCGGGAGTGCCTGGCGGACCTGCTCGCCGGTGACCGCCTGGTTCTCGCCGGGGCCGACCCACGACTGCGCCTGCTCGGTGAGCCCGGCCTTGGTGAGCCCGTCGAGGAGGCCCCCCAGGGGGTTGCCGCCGCCGTTCTTGCTCATCAGGGCGCCGAGCAGGGCACCGAGGATGTTGGCGCCCCCTGCGGACGCCCCTCCTCCTGATGTGCCCGCGCCCTGCTGGCCGCCCCCGCCGAGGAGGCCGCCGAGAAGGCCGCCCAGATCGTTACCCGCCATGGTGGTGCCTTTCGCTTCAGTGGCCGGACCCCGCCCCGAGGGCCAGGGGCCCCGGACCCTGCCAATGTCACCCGAACCGACGCACCCCGCCACTCGGTGCGACCGGCGCGAGACCTCACCGGTACCGCTGGTGCACAGCCCCTGTGCGCCCCTGGACGCGCGGGGCGCCGGCCGCTTGCATGGAGGGGAAGGCCGCGTGCCTCGGGGGGACGTATGAAGCGCTCAGGACCGTTGTTCACGCTGTTCGGGGGGCTGCTGCTGGCCCTGTTCATGCTGACGCTCAACGCGACGAACGGCTCGGGCAGTTCGTCGTACGGGGACTCCGCGCCGGGCACGGTGAAGCCCGCGCCCACGCCCACCACGAGCGCGCCGCGCGCGACCCCGAGCCCCAGCCCCTCCCCCAGCAGGAAGCCGAAGCCGCCGCCCGACGCCAAGTACACGGGCCGCACGGACGACGACACCGCGTCCGTCGCCATCACCCTGAACGACGGCAAGGCCGTCGCGTACTACTGCGACGGCCGCACCACGGAGTCCTGGCTCAAGGGCGACGTCAAGGACGACGGCTCGATGCGCCTCACCGGCAAGGGCGGCGCGAAGCTCGACGGGCGGCTCAGCGGGAACAGGATCCGCGGCACCGTCGACATCCGTGAGAAGACCTCGGACTTCACCGCGGCCAGGTCCGCCAAGCCGTCGGGCCTGTACCGCGCGACGACCCAGGTGCGCGGCGCGAAGCTCGACGCCGGCTGGATCGTCCAGGCCGACGGCAGCCAGGTCGGCATCCTCAACCGCGACGGCCGGCCCCGGAAGGCCCCCCGCCTCGACCCGCGGACCCGCACGGCCGTCCTGGACGACGGCGGCCGCCTCACCGCCCGCCCCGTCGTGCCCTGAGCCGCCCCCGTCCGTCCCCATCGCGTCCGCCCCGGGAGGCCCCATGAGCGTCGACCCCACTGCCCCCACCCAAGGCGCCGGCTTCCCCGCGAGCCCCCGCCGCGAGCACCCCGCCCGCTATCTGCTGCCCGCCCTCGTCGCGGCCGCGGTGGCGGTCGGCCTGGGGGCGTACGGCAAGACCCACGACCCCGAAGGCACCGCCTTCAACCTCGCGGGCTTCAGCTCCACCAGTGCCGTCAAGGCCTGGCTCGCCACGACGGCGCTCGGCTTCGCGGTGCTCCAGGTCGCCTCGGCCCTCATGGTCTACGGCAAGCTGCCGGGCCCTTCCTGGTCGGGGGTGCTGCACCGCTGGTCGGGCCGGATCGCGTTCCTGGTGGCCGTGCCGGTCGCGGTGCACTGCCTCTACGCGCTCGGCTACCAGACGTACTCGACGCGCGTGCTGTGGCACTCGGCCCTCGGCTGCTTCTTCTTCGGCGCGTTCAGCGCCAAGATGCTGCTGCTCCGCTCGGAGCGCCTGCCCGGCTGGCTGCTCCCGCTGGTCGGCGGGCTCGTCTTCGCGGTGCTCACGGTGGTGTGGCTGACGTCGGCGCTGTGGTTCTTCCGTACGTTCGGAGTGACGACGTGAGCGCCGGGGCGCGCCCCACGCGGCGCACCGCCCTGGTGGCGGGGGCCCTCGCGGCCGCGGCGGTGACGGGCTGCGACAAGTACGGGGACGAGGGCGCGGAGGAGCCCCCGCCGCCGTCCAGCCCCGCCGGTTCGCCGGGGAAGCCGGGCGGGTCGGGCAAGCCGTCGTCCAAGGGCCCGGCGCTCGCCCGGACGTCCGAGATCCCGGTCGGCGGCGGCAAGGTCTTCGAGGACGAGAAGGTCGTGGTCACCCAGCCCGAGGAGGGGGACTTCAAGGCGTTCTCGGCGGTCTGCACGCACCAGGGCTGCACGGTCCGCGACGTGTCGGACGGCACGATCAACTGCCCGTGCCACGGCAGCAAGTACCGCGTCGCGGACGCGTCGGTGGCGGGCGGCCCCGCCCCGCGCCCGCTGGCTCCGCGGGGCATCGACGTCACGGGAGACGCGATCCGGCTCACCTGACCGACCGCGTACGCTCCCCGGATGGACACCCCCCAGGACCTGGTCCGCGACCACACGATCTACGCCTGCGTCATGGGCTCGCGCGCCTTCGGCCTGGCCACGGACGACAGCGACACCGACCGCCGGGGCGTCTTCCTCGCGCCGACGGAGCTGTACTGGCGGTTCGAGAAGCCGCCCACGCACGTGGACGGACCGGCCGACGAACAGTTCAGCTGGGAGCTGGAACGGTTCTGCGAGCTCGCCCTGCGGGCCAACCCGAACATCCTGGAGTGCCTGCACTCACCGCTCGTCGAGCACGTCACGGACACCGGCCGCGAACTGCTCGCGCTGCGCGGCGCCTTCCTGTCCCGGCAGGCCCACGACACGTTCGCCCGCTATGCGCTCGGCCAGCGCAAGAAGCTCGACGCGGACGTCCGCACGTACGGCGCCCCGCGCTGGAAGCACGCCATGCACCTGCTGCGCCTCCTGATGAGCTGCCGCGACCTGCTCCTGACCGGCGAGCTGACCGTCGACGTCGGCGACCAGCGTGGGCCGCTGCTCGCGGTCAAGCGCGGCGAGGTGCCCTGGACCGAGGTGGAGTCCTGGATGGCGCGGCTCGCGGCGGAGTCCGACGCGGCGGCGGCCCGCTCCCCGCTGCCGCCCGAGCCGGACCGCCGCCGCGTCGAGGACTTCCTGTTCCGCACGCGGCGGGCCTCAGCCCTGCGCGCCGGCAAGCCGCACGCGGACGACGAGGTCGTGCAGGGCGTCGAAGGCGTCATGGGCCCCCGGCAGGGCTGAGTCCGCCTGCGCCGCGTCCAGGACGGCGTGCAGCCGCTCGACGTCGGCGGCCACCCGGGCGCGGTCCACGTCGGCACGGCCGTGCTCGGCCTCGCGCTTGGCGGCGACGAGGTCGGCGAGGTACGCGGGGGCGTCGCCGACCTCGTCGGCCAGCGTGGGCAGATGGGCCACGACGGCCCCGGCGCGCATCAGATGGATCCCGGTGAGCAGCACCCGGAAGGTGTAGAGCAGCGGCTTGAGCTCGCCGTTCTTCTCGAACAGCCGCCACTGCGTCTTCGCGAACCCCCGGTAGTGGTGGGCGTGATGGCTGGTGAGCACGGCGGGCGCGAGCGCGACGAGCTCCGCGTGGACGTCCGTGGTGTGCGCGACCAGCGGGGAGAGCAGCTGCTCCAGGACGTAGCCGTTGTGCCGCAGCATGAGCCGCGCGAACTTCCGCAGGTCGTGCGTGACGAGGTCCATCTCGACCCCGTCCCGGAACCACATCCTCGACCGGGTCTCCTCCGGCTCCCGCAGCCCCACGAGCCCCGCCACCGGCAGCAGGTGCACCCCACGCAGGTCCACGTCCGAGTCCCGCGAGGGAAACCCGTACAGATGGGCTCCGGACACCGTCGCGAACACCAGCGGATCGGTCTGCTCCGCCACGACGGAGTCCAGCTCGACGCCGGTGCCGTTCCCCAAGTCCACAGTCATCCCTCAAGAATCCCAGAGTGCCCCGAGCGCAAGGAGCTCACCCCGGTACTCGATCCGCTCCGCCCACGCGGCGGGCCAGGCGTCCGCACCCCCGTACGCCCCCGCGAACGCCCCCGCCAGGCAGGCGATCGAGTCCGAGTCGCCCGCCGTGCACGCGGCCCTGCGCAGCGCGGTGACCGGCTCGTCGACGAAGAGCAGGAAGCACAGCAGGCCGGTGGCGAGCGCCTCCTCCGCGATCCAGCCCTCACCGGTCGCGAGGCACGGGTCGGCCTCCGGGTCGGGGTGGCGCAGCGCCGCCGCGAGCCGGTCCAGGGCGGCCAGGCACTCGTCCCAGCCCTGCGCGATGAAGGCCTCGGGGGTCGGGGCGTCGCCGCGCGTCCACAGGTCGCCGAGCCAGCGCTCGTGGTACGTGGCCCGGTTGTCGCCCGCGTACGCGCGCAGATGGCCGACGAGCTCGCCGGGCCCCACGCCCTGCGCAAGGGCGCGTACGGCGTACGCGGTGAGGTCGGACGCGGCGAGCGCCGTCGGGTGGCCGTGGGTGAGCGCCGCCTGGAGCTGCGCCGCGCCCGCCCGCTCCGCGTCGCTCAGGCCGGGCACGAGGGCCACCGGCGCGACGCGCATGTTGGCGCCGCACCCCTTGGAGTGGACCTGGCTGGCGTCCTGCCAGGGCAGCCCGGACTTGAGGCGGTAGCAGGCCTGAAGGCAGGTGTTGCCCGGCGCCCGGTTGTTCTCGGGCGACTGGTACCAGTCCACGAACTCCTCGCGCACCGGCCGCTCCATGCGCCGCGGCCCGAGCGGCCCGCGCTCCATGGCCGTACGGAGCCCGCGGCCGAGCGCCAGCGTCATCTGGGTGTCGTCCGTGACGATCGCGGGCCGCGGGAGCTCCATCGCGCGCCAGGGCCCGCACTTGGCGAGGATCGACGGCACGTCGTTGAACTCCGTCGGGAAGCCGAGGGCATCGCCGAGGGCGAGGCCTATGAGGGATCCGGTCGCGGCGCGCTTCCTACGGGTCATACGGGGGGCGGTCCTTCCGACGGGGCCGGGCTGAGGGACACGAACGGCCGCCCGCGGAGTGGTCCACGGGCGGCCGTCAACGTACCGGATACCGGCGAAAGGCCTACAGGTCGACTTCCTTCATCAGCATGCCGACCTCGGTGTTCGACAGGCGCCGCAGCCAGCCCGACTTCTGGTCGCCGAGCGTGATCGGGCCGAAGGAGACCCGGACCAGCTTGTCGACCGGGAAGCCGGCCTCGGCCAGCATGCGCCGCACGATGTGCTTGCGGCCCTCGTGCAGCGTGACCTCGACCAGGTAGTTCTTGCCGGTCTGCTCGACCACGCGGAAGTGGTCAGCGCGCGCGTACCCGTCCTCCAGCTGGATGCCGTCCTTCAGGCGCTTGCCCAGGTCACGCGGGATCGGGCCCACGATGTGCGCGAGGTAGACCTTCTTCACGCCGTACTTCGGGTGGGTCAGGCGGTGGGCCAGCTCGCCGTGGTTGGTGAGCAGGATGACGCCCTCGGTCTCCGTGTCGAGCCGCCCGACGTGGAAGAGGCGGGTCTCGCGGTTGGTGACGTAGTCCCCGAGGCACTGGCGGCCCTCGGTGTCCTCCATGGTGGAGACGACGCCGGCGGGCTTGTTCAGCGAGAAGAACTGGTACGACTGCGTGGCCACGGTCAGGCCGTCGACCTTGACCTCGTCCTTGTCGGGCTGGACCCGCATGCCCTGCTCCAGGACGATCTCGCCGTTGACCTCGACGCGGGCCTGCTCGATCAGCTCCTCGCAGGCGCGCCGCGAGCCGTACCCGGCACGGGCCAGGACCTTCTGCAGGCGCTCGCCCTCCTGCTCGGCGCCGGGGAAGGTCTTGGGGATCCTGACCTCCTTCTTGCCCGCGTACCGCTCGCGGTTGCGCTCCTCGGCGCGCGCGTCGTACTCGCGGGAACGCGAAGGGGCCGTACGGCCGCGGCCGCGCGGCTCCTGGGCGCGCTTCGGGCCGCCCTTGGCGCCGCCGCGCGCCGACGCGCCGCGGCCCGACTTCGGGCCGTCCTGCGTGGCGCCGGGGCCCACGTCGTAGCGGCGCTCCTCGGGGCGGGGCTTGCTGGGGCGGCCCTGCCGGTCGTCCGAGCGACCCTGCCGGTCCCCGGGGCGGCCCTGCCGGTCGTCGCGGCTGTTACCGGCACCCCGGTAATTGCCGCGGCCGCCGCTGCCGCCCCGGCCACCGCTGTTGCCGCGGCCGCCGCTGTTGCCACCACGGCTCCCGCCGTTGTTTCCGCTGCTGTTCCTGCCGCTGCTGCTTCGCATCAAAGTTCCGTCTTGGTCGTCTGCGTCTCGTCGTCCGGGGCGTCCAGCGCGTCCGGATCGAACGACGGAATGCCTTCCTGCGTCTCGGCCTCGATCGCCTCCGCCTCCGGGAGGAAGGGCGCGAGCTCCGGGAGCTCGTCCAGGCCGCGCAGGCCCATCCGCTCCAGAAAGTAGTTCGTCGTCCTGTACAGGATCGCACCTGTTTCGGGTTCCGCGCCCGCCTCCGCCACCAGACCGCGCTGGAGGAGGGTGCGCATGACCCCGTCGCAGTTCACTCCGCGCACCGCCGAGACCCGGGAGCGGCTGACCGGCTGGCGGTAGGCGACGACGGCGAGGGTCTCCAGGGCCGCCTGGGTGAGCCGGGCGTGCTGCCCGTCGAGCACGAAGCCCTCGACGGCCGGGGCGTACGCGGGGCGGGTGTAGAACCGCCAGCCGCCCGCCACGAGCCGCAGCTCGAAGCCGCGGCCCTGGGCGGTGTACTCGTCGGCGAGCTCCCGCAGCGCGCCCGCCACGGCCCGCCGCGGGCGCTCCAGGACCTTCGCCAGGTGCTCCTCGGTCGCGGGCTCGTCCACGACCATCAGGACGGCCTCAAGGGCGGGCTTGAGGTCGAGCTCGGCGACCTCGGAGCGCAGTTCCCCGACGGGGCTCTCCATGCTCACGCCTTCTCCTCCTGCGGCTCGGGGGCCCGGTCGAACTCGTCGGTCACGGTCGGCTCGGCGTCGCCGTCCCCGCCCGTCCAGCGCACGGTCAGCTCGTCGAGTGCGTTCTCCTGCTCCAGGGCGACGGCCTTCTCCCGGTAGAGCTCCAGGAGCGCCAGGAAGCGGGCGACGACGGTGAGCGTGTCGTCGGGGCCGAGCTCCTCGATGAGGACGCGGAAGCTGGCCTCCCCGCACTCCTTGAGGCGGGCCACGACGACGGCGGCCTGCTCGCGCACGGAGACCAGCGGCGCGTGGATGTGGTCGACGTACACCTGCGGCTTCGCCTTGGGCTGCATGGCCTTCACGGCGAGCTTGGCGAACCCTTCGGCGCCGATGCTGATGACGACTTCGGGAAGCAGCTCGGCGTGGTGCGGTTCGAGCCCGACGGTACGCGGATAGCGCCGCGCCTCGTCGTCGAGCCGCCCGCCGAAGATGTCGGCGATCTGCTTGTACGCGCGGTACTGGAGCAGCCGCGCGAAGAGCAGGTCCCGGGCTTCGAGCAGCGCCAGGTCGGCCTCGTCCTCGACCTCGGCGGCGGGCAGGAGCCGGGCCGCCTTCAGGTCGAGCAGCGTGGCGGCGACCACGAGGAACTCGGTGGTCTGGTCGAGGTCCCAGTCCGGCCCCATGGCCCGGATGTGCGCCATGAACTCGTCGGTCACCTTGGAGAGGGCGACCTCGGTGACGTCCAGCTTGTGCTTGGAGATCAGCTGGAGAAGCAGGTCGAAGGGGCCCTCGAAGTTGGCGAGCCTGACCTTGAAGCGGCCGTCGTCCGGCGGCAACGCATCGGTACCGGGGGTCCCCTGTTCGCCTTCCCGGGGGTCCGGAGGCTTGCCCCCGCCCGCGGCGGAGCCGCTCATGGACGCGGCGGAAAGGGGCGGGCTGGGGGAAGAAACCACCCCTGGCCCCCGCCCCAACGAGCGCCGGGAACGACGGGACTCAACAGGAGCGGCGTCGGCAGGCATCACGGTCCAAGGAAAAGCGGCAGCGTCAAGCCGGAGGCTACCGCTACCGCCCGCGCAGTCGGCGTACGAGGATGCTCGCGTCCCCGCGCGATTCGAGGTCCGCGAGGACCACGGCGACCGCCTCGCGCACGATGCGGCCGCGGTCCACCGCGAGCCCGTGCTCGCCGCGCAGCACGAGGCGCGCGTGCTCGAGGTCCATGAGTTCCTCGGCGGACACGTACACGGTGATCTTCTCGTCGTGCCGCTCGCGCCCGCTCGGGCGGCGGTTGGCGGCCCGGCCGCGGCGGCGTGCCTGGGTGGTCGTGGAGCTGCCGCTCGCGGACTTGTTCCCGCCGGAGCTGGCAGAACCTTCCTGCGCCGCCCGGCGCCCGGAGCCCTTCGCGGCGTCGTCGTCCGCGTCGCTCCGGTCCCGCCCGGCGGCGGGCTCCGCGTCGGCCGCGGGGTGCTCGGCGGACTCGCTCTCGCCCTGCGCGGCGGCGGAGCCGTGCGACTCCTCCGCGGCGGCCTCGTCGCTCTCGCCCGCCGGCGCGGGCACCCTCGCCTCGCCATTCGCCTGGCGCCGCGGGCTGGACGGCTGCAGCGCCATCCCCCCGGTCGTACGGAACAGCTCGTCGGCCCCCGGCAGACTCACTCGGCGTGACACCGGGCGAGCACCTCCCTGGCGAGCTGGCGATAGGCGGCCGCGCCGACCGAGTTGGAGGCGTACGTCGTGATGGGCTCACCGGCGACGGTGGTCTCCGGGAAGCGGACGGTCCGCCCGATCACCGTGTGGTAGACGTGGTCGTCGAACGCCTCGACCACGCGGGCGAGCACCTCGCGGCTGTGCACCGTGCGCGAGTCGTACATCGTCGCGAGGATGCCGTCGAGCTCCAGGTCGGGGTTGAGCCGCTCCTGGACCTTCTCGATCGTCTCGGTGAGCAGGGCCACGCCGCGCAGCGCGAAGAACTCGCACTCCAGCGGGACGATGACCTTGTGCGCCGCCGTCAGCGCGTTGACCGTGAGCAGGCCGAGCGAGGGCTGACAGTCGATCACGATGTAGTCGTAGTCGGCCATCAGGGGCTTGAGCGCGCGCTGGAGCGTGGACTCGCGCGCGACCTCGCTCACCAGCTGCACCTCGGCGGCCGAGAGGTCGATGTTGCTGGGCAGCAGGTCCATGTTGGGGACCGCGGTCTTCAGCAGGACCTCGTCGGCGGACATGCCCCGCTCCATGAGCAGGTTGTAGACCGTGAGGTCGAGCTCCATCGGGTTGACCCCGAGGCCGACCGAGAGCGCGCCCTGCGGGTCGAAGTCGACGAGCAGGACCCGGCGTCCGTACTCGGCGAGCGCGGCGCCCAGGTTGATGGTCGACGTGGTCTTGCCGACGCCGCCCTTCTGGTTGCACATCGCGATGATCTTCGCGGGACCGTGGTCGGTCAGCGGGCCCGGGATCGGGAAGTACGGCAGCGGGCGCCCGGTGGGGCCGATGCGCTCGCGGCGCTGACGGGCAGCGTCCGGGGCGAGCGTGGCCGCGTACTCGGGGTCGGGCTCGTACTCCGCGTCGGGGTCGTAGAAGTGACCCTGGGGCAGTTCCTCGTAGTCGGCGAGGGGGGTAGGGGTGGTGTTGTCGCCACTCCGGTCGCCGGCCATGGCGTTCACGTGTTGGCCATCCATGCTCTGGGGTGCTGACTGTGTCGGCTGCGGACTCTGGCGGGCTTCGAAGGTGCGGACAGCGACGGAGCCGACAGCCTGAAGCCCGACGGGGCCCTGGCCTCGTCCAGACATTCCTGGTTGACCACCCCCGGGAGCAAATGTCGACTCATTCACAAGTCGTCTTACCTCCTTGGTGACCAGGAAATTTCTAGATAGGTCAGCGTGGCACCATGCCGACGGTTGGCGACTCTATGGCGTGTCACCGCTCCGCAGCAACACAATCCGCCGGACCCGGCCCGATGTGTCGGCAACGGAACACCCTGGTGTCAAGGGCGTATGGCGCGTCGGCGGCACATTTCCGGGGTGGGCGAAACGGTTAAAGGGTTACGTTCACGGCGAGTTGACCGTGTCCGCGCGGAACCGCCGACGGCCGGACCCCTCGCAAGGTCCGGCCGTCGGCGTGAGATTGACGACTTTCGTTGACTTTCACCGACGAAAGCCGCGGGAGCCGGGGGCTCAGCCGAGCAGCGACTCCAGCTCGACGTGCTCGAGGCCGTGCGCCTCGGCGACCTCCTTGTAAACGACCTTGCCGTCGTGGGTGTTGAGACCCAGGGCGAGCGCCGGGTCGCGGCGCAGGGCCTCGACCCAGCCGCGGTTGGCCAGCTCGACGATGTACGGCAGCGTCGCGTTGGTCAGCGCGTACGTCGAGGTGTTGGGCACCGCGCCGGGCATGTTGGCGACGCAGTAGAAGACCGAGTTGTGGACCGGGAAGGTCGGCTCGGCGTGCGTGGTCGGGCGCGAGTCCTCGAAGCAGCCGCCCTGGTCGATCGCGATGTCGACAAGAACACTTCCCGGCTTCATGCGAGAGACCAGCTCGTTGGTGACGAGCTTCGGGGCCTTGGCGCCCGGGATCAGGACGGCGCCGATGACGAGGTCGGCCTCCAGGCAGGCCTTCTCCAGCTCGAAGGAGTTGGAGACGACGGTCTGGATCTTCGTACCGAAGATCTTGTCGGCTTCCTTGAGCTTGTTGATGTCGCGGTCGAGCAGGGTCACGTGGAAGCCCATGCCGATGGCGATCTGCGCGGCGTTCCAGCCGGAGACGCCGCCGCCGATGACGACGGCCTTGCCCGCGGCCACGCCCGGCACGCCGCCGGGCAGGACGCCGCGGCCGCCGTTGGCGCGCATCAGCTGGTAGGCGCCGACCTGCGGGGCCAGGCGGCCCGCGACCTCGGACATCGGGGCGAGCAGCGGCAGGGCGCGGCTGGGCAGCTCCACCGTCTCGTACGCGATGGCCGTGGTGCCCGACTCCAGGAGGGCGTCCGTGCACTCCTTGGACGCGGCCAGGTGCAGGTACGTGAAGAGGGTCTGGTCCTTGCGGAGGCGGTGGTACTCCTCCGCGATGGGCTCCTTGACCTTCAGGAGCAGGTCGGCGGTGGCCCAGACCTCGTCGGCGGTCTCCAGGATCTGGGCGCCGGCGGCGACGTACTCGTCGTCCGTGATCGAGGAGCCGACACCGGCGTTCCGCTCGATGACGACCTGGTGGCCGTGGCGCACCAGCTCGTGCACGCCGGCGGGGGTGATGGCCACCCGGAACTCGTTGTTCTTGACCTCGCGGGGGATGCCGACCTTCACGTCGATCACGGTCCTTGGCTCAGGGGGTGTTCGGGCAATGCAGTACAGACCGGTACGCACACGAGCGCATCGGAAGACACCGCGTAAGCACGCGGCGGAGCCAGTCTAATGAAGGATTTCTCGCTGTCCAGCCTTCTAAAGCATCAACTTTTTTCGAATGCACTACGGATTTCGTAGGTGGGGGACCTTGTTTCATCGGCGGGTACAGGCCCTCCGGCCTCGGCTGATCCCTCTCTTCCGCCGTCCCGCCCGTCATGTCCCGCGACGTGCGGCTCTTCGTCCAGCTCACTTCCCAGGATGCGCTCCGCGGCGGCGCGGTGCAGCCGGGCGGCGGCCGGGTCGCCGAGCCGGTCGAGGGTGTCCGCGAGGCGCACCTGGAGCGCCGCCTGCAGCCGGGTGTCCTCGGCCTGCCGCGCCCACTCGACCGCCTCCCGGCAGGTGCGCAGGCTCTCCTCGGGCCGCCCCGCGTACTCCTGGACGCGCGCCATCTCGCTCAGCGCCCGCGCACGGGCCGCGACGTCGCCGGTCCTGCGGTACCCCGCGACGGCCGAGCGCCAGTTGCGCAGGGCCTCGCCGTAGCGGCCCGCGTACGTGTGGACGGCGGCGATGCGGCCGTGCAGGCGGGCCGCGTCGGCGCGCTCGCCGCGGGCCTGGCGCTGGGTGAGGGCCCTGCCGTACCAGTCGGCGGCCCGCTGGTAGTCCCCGAGCTCCTGGTGGGCACCGCCCACGGATTCCATGGCGCGGCCGGTGGCGTACGGGTCCTGGGCGGCGCGGCCGCAGTCGAGCGCGGCGCGGTAGCGGGCCAGGGCGTCGTGGGTGCGGCCGGTCCACGCGTCCAGGTCGCCGAGGTTGAGCAGCGCCGCGGCCTGCTCGCGCGGCAGGTCGCGGCGCTCGGCCACGTCGAGGACGAGCTGGTGGATGCCGTACAGCTCCGGGGCGGCGGCCTCCGTGCCGCGGTGCGCCACCAGGGCGCGGGCCAGGGCCGACATCAGGCGCCGGGCGAGCGTGTCGAGCTCGCCGTCCGCGACGGCGAGGCGGGCCGCGGCGAGCAGCGCGGGCTGCCGGATCCGCAGCCACTGGGCGGCGGCACGGGGGTTCGGGAAGCGCAGGGCGCGGGGAAGCCCCGCGAGCCGCTTGCGGGCCGCCGAGCCGTCGGGCTCGGTGATGGCCCGGCAGGACTGCAGCAGGCGCACGGTCCGCTCCAGCATCCGCGCCCGCGCCAACTGCACCTCCCCCGGCCGGTCCTGGGTCCCCGTCAGCTCGCGCAGCAGCGGTACGAGGCAGCCCGGCACCTCGTACTGGGGCAGCGGCGAGTCCACCGCGCGCACCATGCCGAGCGCGACGAAGTCGTCGAGGGTGGTGTGCGCCGCGGACACCGAGCAGCCCGCGAGCGCGGACGCCGTGTGCGGGTCGACGTATCCGGCGGGGGCGAGGCTCAGCAGGCGCAGTATCCGGGCGGCGGGCGCGGGCAGTGCGGCGTACGCGTGCCGGAAGACGCGGGTGAGCCCGCAGTCCCCGGCCGCCGCGCCCTGGGCGCCCTCGTCCGGGTGCTCGCGGACCTGCTTGGCGAGGTCGGCGACGGCCGCCTTGGGCCGGGCGGCGAGCCAGCCGCCCGCCAGGACGAGCGCCGTGGGGTGCCCCCCGCACGCCTCGACCAGGCTCTCGGCGGAGCGCGGGTCGACGGTGATCCGCACCGATCCGGCGCTGCGGGCGAGCAGGTCGAGGGCGGCCTTGGTGTCGAGACCGCCCAGGGTGCAGGGCCGGACGTCGGGGATGCCGGTGAGCGGGCCGCCGGAGACGGCGACGGCCAGGCAGTCGGGGGTGTCCGGGAGCAGCGGGTCGACCTGCGCGGCGGCGCCGTCGCCGTCCGTCACGTCGTCGAGGATCAGCAGGGCGCGGCGGTCGGCGAGCGCGGTGCGCAGGGTCGCGGACAGGTCGTCCTCGTCGGCTCCCGCGGGGGCGGGCACGCCGAGCGCGTCCAGGAGCTCGCGGGCGGTGCGTTCGGTGGGCACGCGGGTGCCGTCGGGCTCGGTGAGCCGGGCGCGGAGCGTGCCGTCGGGGTAGGCGTCGGCGATCTGCCGGGCGAGCTCCTCGGCGAGTGCGGTGCGCCCGGAGCCGGGGCGGCCCGCGATGAGCAGGACCCGCGCGCGGGGGGCCTTGCGGCCGGAGAGCGTGTCGAGTCCCGCGCGGTCGATGTCGGCACGGAGTTCCTTCAACTCCCGGTGGCGGCCCACGAATTGGCCCGCGCCGGGGTGGGACACGCCGCTCGCCGCACCGTCGGTGTCGACCGCCTGATCCGTCACGGGTAACGCTCCCGTCCGCCTGCGCACGAGCCCGCCGGGACTCCGGTCGGGACGCTTTCAGAGCCTAGTTCAGGCCCTGCCGCGTTCCCGGCCGTACCGCGCGCGCAAGTCGCCCGATCGGATCAGGAGATGGTCACACCGGGGCGCGGCACGGGAGCACACCGTGCCGCGCCGTGCCGCGCCGTGGGGTCGCTCAGGCCTCGAACGGGCGCGCGGGCCAGGGCGCCTCCGCCGGGCGCAGCGCGTCAAGGCCCGCGCCCGCGAGGGCGGCGCTGAGCGAGAGGACGCCCACGACCAGGCAGTTGTTGTGCAGCTCCCCGGCGAGCACGCCGCGTACGAGCTCGTCGAGCGGGACCCGCGCGAGCTCCATGTCGGACTCCTCCTCGGAGACCTCGAAGCGCTCGCCCTCGGCCTCGGCCAGGTCGCGGGCGAGGAAGACGCGCACGGCCTCGTCGCAGCCTCCGGGCGTGGTGTAGACGTCGGTGAGCACGCGCCAGTCGCCGGCCTTGACGTGCGCCTCCTCGTACAGCTCGCGCTGGGCGGCGTGCAGCGGGTTCTCGCCGGGCACGTCGAGGAGTCCGGCGGGGATCTCCCAGAGCTTGTGGCGTACGGGGTGGCGGTACTGGCGGATCACCAGGACGCGGCCGGCGTCGTCGAGCGCGAGGACGGCGACCGAGCCGGGGTGGACCTGGTAGTCGCGGCGGACGACCGAGCCGTCGGGCATGACGACGTCGTCGGTGCGCACCGAGGTCTTGTTCCCGACGAACGGCGTGCTGGTCGCCGTGACCTGCCACTCCTCAGCGGTGTCCTTGATCGTCATGTCGACCTGTCCTCCCACACGTACCACCACACGTACCCACAGCAACCGGGGTGCGGATCTTGTGGACCCACACCCCGGCAACCGTATCGCTCTTGTGTTACTTGGCCGTCTTGCGCTCCACGGCGGCCTTCACCAGGCCCGCGAACAGCGGGTGCGGCCGGGTCGGGCGCGAGCGCAGCTCCGGGTGCGCCTGGGTGGCGACCAGGTACGGGTGGACCTCGCGCGGGTACTCGACGTACTCGACGAGCTTGCCGTCGGGCGACGTGCCGGAGAACTGGATGCCCGCCTTCTTCTCCAGCTCGGCGCGGTAGGCGTTGTTCACCTCGTAGCGGTGGCGGTGGCGCTCCTCGACGTACTCCTTGCCGTCGTACACCTCGCGCACGATGGAGCCCTCGGCGAGCTTGGCCGGGTACATGCCGAGGCGCATCGTTCCGCCCATGTCGCCCTCGCCCGCGACGATGTCGAGCTGCTCGGCCATGGTGGAGATGACCGGGTGGCCGGTGCCGGCGTCGAACTCGGTGGAGTTGGCGTCGGGGATGTCCGCGAGGTTGCGGGCGGCCTCGATCACGATGCACTGCAGGCCCAGGCAGATGCCGAGCAGCGGCACCTTGTGCTCGCGGGCGTACTGGATCGCGCCGACCTTGCCGGCCACGCCGCGGTCGCCGAAGCCGCCGGGGATCAGGATCGCGTCGACGTCGCCGAGCTGCTTCTTGGCGCCCGCCGGGGTCTTGCAGTCGTCGGACGTGACCCACTTGACCTTGACGCGGGCCTTGTTGGCGAAGCCGCCGGCGCGCATGGCCTCGGTGATCGACAGATAGGCGTCGGGCAGGTCGATGTACTTGCCGACGAGCGCGACGGTGACCTCGTGCTCCGGGTTGTGCACGCGGTCGAGCAGGTCGTCCCACTGGGTCCAGTCGACGTCGCGGAACGGCAGGTCGAGCTTGCGCACGACGTAGGCGTCCAGGCCCTCGGTGTGCAGGACCTTCGGGATGTCGTAGATCGACTTGGCGTCGATCGCAGCCACGACGGCGGCCTCGTCGACGTCGCACATCAGCGAGATCTTGCGCTTGATCGCGGTGGGGACCTCGCGATCGGCTCGAAGGACGATCGCGTCCGGCTGGATGCCGATGTTGCGCAGGGCGGCGACCGAGTGCTGGGTCGGCTTGGTCTTCAGCTCGCCGGACGGGCCGATGTACGGGAGCAGCGAGATGTGCACGACGAAGACGTTGTCGCGGCCGACCTCGTGGCGGACCTGGCGGACGGTCTCCAGGAACGGCAGGGACTCGATGTCGCCGACCGTGCCGCCGACCTCCGTGATCACGACGTCGACGTCGTCGGTGGCCATGCGGCGGATGCGGTGCTTGATCTCGTTGGTGATGTGCGGGATGACCTGCACGGTGTCGCCGAGGTACTCGCCGCGCCGCTCCTTGGCGATGACCTGCGAGTAGACCTGGCCGGTGGTGACGTTGGCCGAGCCGTCGAGGTCGACGTCGAGGAAGCGCTCGTAGTGCCCGATGTCCAGGTCGGTCTCGGCGCCGTCGTTGGTGACGAACACCTCGCCGTGCTGGAAGGGGTTCATCGTGCCCGGGTCGACGTTCAGGTACGGGTCGAGCTTCTGCATCGTGACCCGAAGGCCCCGGGCCTTGAGGAGCGCACCCAGGCTGGAGGCCGTCAGGCCCTTGCCGAGGGAGGAGGCGACACCCCCGGTGACGAAGATGTGCTTGGTCGTCGTGGATGTGGGTGGCATGGCCAAGAGGGGGCTCCCGTGCGTCGCGGTCTGAGGGTGCGGTGCGGCGTCCGCTCCGGGGTCGGAGGGAGGTGCCGTCGCTGCGGTTCGGGGGTTCAATGACCACCGGCTCACGGGCTACCAGGGTATCAGTGACGGAAGGGGGCTGCTTCCGGCCACGTCTTGACACGCGCCTTCACGTCACGTACATGATCTTCACCCGGGTTCCATGTCCGTCACGCCGTCTGGTCGCGGGGCGGTCGCGGAACGGTCCCGAACTCGTTCGGCCTAACCACGTTGCCCACACGAGGCGACAATCCCCGGGGATGCCGATGTATCTTGCTCGGACACTCTCTGCCGAGCCGTGCGCGCGGGCGGAACCATCCCCCGTCGGCTTTCTGGACATCGCTGGAAACATCCGGGCCCGGCAGTTCGTTTTACAGCGAATGACAGCGAACCCTTGACCGTAGGACGAGCGCCCCGTGAGCGGGCGAACGTGGCCGTTTGAATGGGGATGCACGTGGCCGGGCGCATCGAGGATTACGCACTGATCGGAGACATGCAGACCGCGGCGCTGGTCTGCCGGGACGGCACGGTCGACTGGCTGTGTCTGCCCCGCTTCGACTCCCACGCCGTCTTCGCCGGCCTGCTCGGCACCGAGGAGCACGGCTTCTGGCGGCTCGGGCCCGCGCACGCGCCGGGCGCCGAGCCACCGGCGGCGACGCGGCGCACGTACCGCGGGGACTCGTTGATCCTGGAGTCGGAGTGGGACACCCCGCGCGGCACCGTCCGGGTCGTCGACTTCATGCCGCCGCGGGACTCGGACGCCCCGCAGCTGGTGCGGATCGTGGAGGGCGTCAGCGGCCGGGTGCCGATGCGCTCGGCCCTGCGGATGCGCTTCAGCTACGGGCGCGTGGTGCCGTGGGTGCACAAGGTCGACGGGCGCACGGTGGCCGTCGCCGGGCCCGACTCGGTGTGGCTCGACGCCACCGCCGAGACCTTCGGCAAGGACCTGACGACGTACTCGGACTTCACGGTCGCCCCCGGCGACCGGATCGCCTTCACCCTGTCCTGGCAGCCCTCGCACAAGGAGCCGCCCGCCCACCCCGAGCCCGAGGCGGCGCTCACGGCGACGGGCGAGTTCTGGCGCGACTGGGTCGCCCAGTGCACGTACCACGGGCCCTACCGCGAGGCCGTGGTCCGCTCCCTGATCACGCTGAAGGCCCTGACGTACGCGCCCACCGGCGGCATCGTCGCCGCGCCGACCACGTCCCTGCCCGAGGACATCGGCGGCTCACGCAACTGGGACTACCGCTTCACCTGGCTGCGCGACGCCGCCATCACGCTCTCCTCGCTGCTGCGCACGGGCTACCGCGAGGAGGCCCGCGCCTGGCGCGAGTGGCTGCTCCGCGCGGTCGCGGGCGACCCGGAGAACCTGCAGATCATGTACGGCATCGCGGGCGAGCGCGAGCTCGGCGAGGCGGAGCTCGACTGGCTCCCGGGGTACGAGAACTCGGGCCCCGTGCGCGTGGGCAACGGCGCGGCGCACCAGCTCCAGCTGGACGTGTACGGCGAGGTCACCGAGGCCCTGCACCTCGCACACATGACGGGCCTCGCCCGCAACGACTACGCCTCGCTGCTCCAGCTCAAGCTGATCCGCTACCTGGAGACGCACTGGGACCAGCCCGACGAGGGCATCTGGGAGGTCCGCGGCCCGCGCCGCCACTTCGTGCACTCCAAGGTGATGGCCTGGGTCGCCGTCGACCGCACCATCAAGCTCATCGAGTCCGGCGACGCGGACGGCCCCCTGGAGAAGTGGCGCGACCTGCGCGACGACATCCACCGGGACGTCTGCGAGAAGGGCTACGACAAGGAGCGGAACACGTTCACGCAGTCGTACGGCTCCAAGGAGCTGGACGCCTCGCTGCTCCTGATCCCGCAGGTGGGCTTCCTGCCGCCCGACGACAAGCGCGTCATCGGCACCATCGAGGCCATCCAGCGGGAGCTGTCCACGCCGGACGGGTTCATCCTGCGCTATCCGACGTCCGGCGACGACGCGGGCGTGGACGGCCTGGAGGGCGACGAGGGCGCGTTCCTCGCCTGCTCGTTCTGGCTGGCCGACGACCTCGCGATGATCGGCCGGGTGGACGAGGCCCGCAAGCTCTTCGAGCGCCTGCTCGCGCTCCGCAACGACCTGGGCCTGCTCGCCGAGGAGTGGGACCCCCGCCTGAAGCGCCAGGTGGGGAACTTCCCGCAGGCGTTCAGCCACGTGCCCCTGATCGACACGGCCCTGCGGCTCACCGCCTCGGGCGCGTACGGCGGGTAACGGCCCGGTACCGGATCCTGGCGGCCAAGTCCCGGCCGCCAGGACACCGGCGCGACAACTTCACGCCAACATCAGCCGAACCGGACGGCGGGCATCCGAACCGTCGAGGTCAGGTAGCGTCCGCCCCATGGGCAGTCAGGGCGGGCAGGACACTCAGGGCGGCATCACCGTACAGCGGGCGCTGGAGCTCCCGGGGCTGCGCGGCGGGCTCCCGGAGGTCGTCGCGGGCGCCGACCGGCTGCAGCGGACCGTGCGCTGGGTGCACGCGGGCGAGGTGCCGAACATCGCCTCGCTCCTCAAGGGCGGCGAGCTGCTCCTGACCACGGGACTCGGCCTCGGCGCGCGCCCCGCCGAGCAGCGCGCGTTCGTCCGCGACCTCGCCGAGCGCGGCATCGCGGCCCTGGTCGTCGAGCTGGGCCCGCGCTTCGCCCGGCTCCCCGCGGCCCTCGTCGACACCGCGCGCACCGCGGGCCTCCCCCTCGTCCAGCTGCACCGCGAGGTGCCGTTCGTGACGGTCACCGAAGAGGTGCACACGGAGATCGTCAACGGCCACTACGCGCTGCTGCGCCGCGCCGAAGAGGTGCACCGGCGCTGCACCCAGGCGCTGCTCGGGGGCGGCGGCATCCCCCAAGTCCTGTCCGTCCTCGCGGAGTTCAGCGGCAATCCGGTGTTCCTGGAGACGGCCGACGGGCGGCTGCTCTACGCGGCCGGGGCGGGCAGCGCCTGCGCGGATCCGCTCCAGGTGTGGGAGGGGCTGCGCGGGCGGCAGGGCGACCGGGACGGGCCGCCCGCGGGCGCGGTCCTCGTGGACGTGCCCGGCGGCGGTCCGGGGGCGGGCGCGGTGCGGGCCCGGCTCGTGCTGCTCGCCGTCGAGTCGGCGCTGCTTCCGGTGCACCGGATCGCGGCGGAGCGGGCCGCGAGCAGCCTCGCGGTGGTCCTGATGCAGGCCCGCCAGGAGGAGGAGCTGGCCGCGCGCGGCCGCGGCGACTTCCTCACCGACCTCGCGGAGGGCCGCATCACCGCCGACGACGCGCCGGCGCAGGCCCGCGTCCTCGGCTTCAAACCGGGTGCGGGACCGCTCCTTCCGGTCGTGATGCGGCTCGCCGACGCGGCGGCCGGGCCGCCGTCGGGGGGCGGCTGGGCCCAGCTGGCGCGGGCGGTCGCGGAGGAGCTCGCGGCGGTGGGGGTGCCGGTGCTGCTCGGCGTACGCCCCGTGGAGGGACGTGTTCCGCTGCTGCTCGGCCTGCGCGCGGAAGCGGAGCGCGCGGCGGTCGCCGACCGGGTCGCGGCGGCGCTGCGGGCCGGGGTCGAGCGGGCGGACATGCGGGAGGCGGGCGGGCCGCCGCCGGTCGTGGTCGTGGGCGTCCCCGGTGGCTGGGCCGCGGCCTCCGCCGGGCTCCGGCACGCGGCGGAGACGGCGGCCGCGGCACAGGGCCTGCCGGAGCGGCCCTGGTACGACGCGCGGCGCCTCGACATCGACCTGCTCCTGTGGCGCCTGCGGGACCATCCGGACCTGGCGGCGTTCGTGGACCGCGCGATCGGCCCGCTGCGCACGCACGACCGACGCTCCAAGCCGCCGCTCCTCCCCACCCTGGAGACCTATCTGGCCCACGCGGGCCGCAAGGCAGAAACGGCCCGCGAACTGCACCTCAACCGCCAGACCCTCTACAACCGCCTGGCCCGCATCAGCGAACTCCTCGGCACGGACCTCGACGACCCACAGACGGTACTCGCCTTGAGCCTGGCGTTGCGGGCTCGGCGGCATGTGGCGGTGGGGTAGGGCGGGGACGCGTCTGCGGGGGGGGGGACGCCTGCCGGGGGGCCTGCCCGGGGGGGGCTGACGCCTGCGGGGTGAGCGTCGCCGGGCGTTTATGGGGTGGGGGTTCCCCCGGGGGGCTGCGGGGGCGAGGGCCGACGCCTGCTCGGCCAGCACCCGGCGTCCGCGGGGCGAAGGCCGGACGCTCGCTCGGGCGAGGGCCAGGGGTCTGCGGGGCGAGGGCCGGACGCCCGCGGGGCCGGCATCGGATGCTTGTGGGGCGAAGGCCGGACGCCCGCGAGGCAGAGGGCGCGCACCTGCTCGGCGAGCGCCAGGCGCCTGCTCTGCGAGCACCTGGCGTCGGCTGGGCGACAGCCGGGGGTCTGCGGGGCTGGCGCCGGGCGCCCGCGAGGCGAGGGCTCAGGCGTCCGTGGGGCGAGGGCCGACGCCTGCTCGGCCAGCACCGGACGTCGGCGGGGCGAAGGTCGGACGCCCGCGAGGCAAAGGCCACGCACCGGCTCGGCCAGCACCCGGCGCCTGCTCGGCGAGCGTCGGCGCGACCACAGAGTGAGCGGCTGCGTCAGCTCGTCATAGAACACTCAAGACCCGAGCCACCGACTCATCCTCGCCCGGCCAAGTCACCGCCTGCGCCCGCCCCAGGCCCTTCAGCTCCGCCCGGCACGTACCGGGCAACCACCGGACGCCCGCCCAGCCAGCACCCGAGCGACTACAGAGCCAGCGGCTGCGTCAGCTCGTCGTAGACGCTCAAGACCTGAGCCACCGTCTCGTCCTCGCTCGGCCACGTCGCCGCCTGGGCGCGCCCCAGGTCCTTCAGCTCCGCGCGGCGCGCGTCGTCGGTGAGGAGGCGGACGACCGCGGCGGCGAGGGCTCCCGCGTCGCCGTACGGCACCAGCTCGGCGGCGTCGCCGACCAGTTCGGGAATCCCGCCCACGGCCGTCGCGACCAGCGGCACGCGCGCGTGCAACGCCTCCTGGGCGAGCAGCGAGCGCGACTCCCAGCTGCTCGGGAGCACCGCGAGGTCGGCGGCCGCGAGCAGCTCCGGCACGTCCTCGCGCCGCCCGACCAGGCGCACGGGCAGGCCCTCGGCGTCGATGCGGGCCTGCAGTGCGGGCCGCTCGGGCCCCTCCCCCGCGACGACGAGCAGCGGCACCGGGTCGAGCCCGCTCCATGCGTGCGCCGCGTCCAGGAGGACGTCGTAGCCCCGGTGCGCTTCGAGGGTGCCGACGGCGAGCAGCAACGGGCGGTCCACGGCGCCCAGTTCCGCCCGTGCCTTGTGGCGCGGCCCTTCGGCATCGCCGTCAGCCGCGGCCTCGGAGCGGCGCGGCTCCGGAAGCGCGACAGGGGCGAGGCGGGCGTCGCGCGCGCCCCGGCTGCGGGCGCGGTCCACGAGGTCGGACGAGGTGCCGAGCACCACGACGGCGGCCTTGGCGACGCGCCGCTCCAGCATGCGCAGGACCCGGGCGCGGGCGCCGGACGCATGGGCGCGGGTGTGCCAGGTGACGACGAGCGGTGTGCGCCGCCCGGCCAGGGCGAGGGCGGCGCGCAGCGCGGCGTGCAGTCCGTGCGCGTGCACGAGGTCGGCGTCCGCACAGGCGGCGCGGAGCGCGGCGACGGAGGCCGGGTCACTGCTGCGTGGTACGGCGATGTGGCGGGCGCCGCAGCCCGCGAAGTCGTACACGTGGTCGGCCTCGGCGGGGGCGCACACGGTGACGCGCACACCGCGCGCGGCGAGCCCCGTGGCGAGGGACCTGACATGCGCGCTGCTTCCCGCGCTGCCGCCACCCAGGACTTGCACGGCGTGCAACGGCGTCTGGCCCTGCGGTGCGGGGCTGCTCACGTGGCTCACGTGGCCGGGGCTCCTGGGTCGGGTCGGCGGGGGGCGGCGCGCCGACGGACGGGTGGGCGCCGGCGGATCGGGCGGCCGGTCGCCCGCCCGTTGCTGCGCCAAGGATGCCAGTCCGTACGGCCCTTCCGGCACAGCCGAAAGGTCCCTTCGGCGTCGGGCGGGACAACTCTGCGGACGGGATCACTCACACGGATGAGCGGGGGCGACAACACGGGACGTATCCGCGCTGCCCCTGGCTACTGCTCCCCCGTACTCCCACGAAGTGGCCGTCAGCCCAGGCATCTTCGCAATACCGGGCCCCTGGCCGAAACCCTTTGGCCAGGCTCGGCGCGCCCCGTCGCGCACTCCGCACGGGGGCACCCCCTAGCGGAGCCCGTTCGCGGCCACCCGGCTCACCGTGTCGCCGCAGGCCGCCGCGGCCACCAGGCCCACGGCGTGCGCGGCGAGCCCGGCGCGGCCGTTGCCCGCGACGATGGCCGCGCCGAGCGCCGCGCCCAGGGCGTGCGCCCCCGTGTCGCCGATCATCGTGCGCTGCCCGGCGTCGTCCGGCAGCACGGCCGCCGCCGCGCCCATCGACGCGGCGGCGAGCGTGCCGCCCGCCCCCGTGCGCAGCAGCCCCGGCGCGCCCAGGGCCAGCACCGCCGCGGGGGCGCGGCCTGGGCGTACGTCCACGAGGTTCACGAAGTGCGCGGTGCCCGCGATCACGACGCCCGCGAGCAGCTTGTCCACCGGCCGCTCCTTCAGGAGCGCGCCCGCGGCGAGGGCCGCCGCCGAGACCCCGAACAACTTCACCGCCCCACTGGTGACTTCCCCGTCCCGCAGCGCCGTCAGGTGCGCCCGGAACCCACGCCTCGGGTCACCGGCACCCGCCATGTCGTCGTACGCCCCGCACGCGCCCGCCGCGACCACGGCGAGCCCGGCGGCCACGCGGGCCCTGCCGCTCAGCGCCGCCGCCCCCAGCGCGGCTCCGGCTGCCGCCGCCGGGCCGCCGTACAGCTCCACCGTGCGGTCCGCGAAGTTCCTGCGCTGCCAGCGGGCGGGGGTGCCCGGGGGGCGGGTGCGGAGGGTGGTGAGGGTGGCGCGGGTCGTGGCGGCGGCCGTGAGGAAGGCGGCGAGGCGGCGCGTAGGGGTGGTCATGTGGATCACTGTAGGGGTGGGGTGGGTCCCTCGCGGGTGCGCCCCAGACCCGCCCCTTCCCGAACCAGGGGGCTCCGGCTAGTTATAGCCCCTCCGGCGTTTGAGGAGCGGGGTCTGGGGCGGAGCCCCAGTTCGGGAAGGGGCGGGCTTGGGGGCCTCCCGGCAGGGCACGGCCTCAGCCATCCCCCCTGGCCGCCGCCAAGAGCTCCTCCGCATGGGCCCGCGCAGTCACCGAGTCCTCCTGCCCGGCCAGCATCCGCGACAGCTCCCGCACCCGGTCCTCCCCTTCGAGCACCTGCACCCCGGACCGCGTCACAGACCCGTCGTTCGTCTTCTCCACGAGCAGCTGCCGATCGGCGAACGCCGCCACCTGCGGCAGGTGCGTGACGACGACGACCTGCGCGGACCTGGCGAGCCGCGCGAGCCGCCGGCCGATCTCGACGGCGGCCTTGCCGCCGACCCCGGCGTCGACCTCGTCGAAGAGATACGTCGGCACGGGGTCCGTACCGGCGAAGACGACCTCCACGGCGAGCATCACGCGGGACAGCTCACCACCGGACGCGCCCTTGGCGATGGGCCGGGGCGGCGCACCGGGGTGGGGGGCGAGCAGGAGCTCGACGTCGTCGACGCCCGCGGGCCCGTACGCGACGGTGCGCCCGTCGATCTCGACGCCGTCGGGGTCGTCGGTCTGCCGGATGTCGATCGTCACGCGCGCGTGCGGCATGGCGAGCGACGCCAGCTCCTCGGTGACGGCCGCCGCGAACCGCGAGGCTGCCTCCACCCGCGCCTCGGTCAACGCACGCGCGAGCTCCGCGAGTTCGGCGCCCAGCGCGTCCCGCTCGGCGGTGAGCTCGGTCAGCCGGTCGTCGTCGCCGTCGAGTTCGGAGAGGCGCGCCGCGCCCTGTTCGGCCCAGGCGAGGACGGCGCCCACGTCCTCGCCGTACTTGCGGGTGAGCTGGGTGAGGGCCGCGCGCCGCTCCTCGACGGCGGCGAGCCGCAGCGGGTCGGCGTCGAGGTCGTCGGCGTACCCGGCGAGCTCGCCCGCCACGTCGGCGACGAGGATGCCGATCTCGCCGATGCGGTCGGCCAGATCGGCGAGGGCGGGGTCGTGGGAGCGGACGGCTTCGAGGGCCCGGTGGGCGCCGCCGACGAGGGTCGTGGCGTCGACGCCCTCGGGGTCCTCGGGGTTACCCGCGAGCGCCGCGTGCGCGACGGTGGCGGCGGAGGCGAGCGCCTCCGCGTGGCCAAGGCGCTCGGCCTCGGCGGCGAGTTCGGTGTCCTCGCCCGCGCGCGGCTCGACGGCCTCGATCTCTTCCAGGCCGAAGCGCAGCATGTCGGCTTCCTGGGCCCGCTCCCGCGCGCGGGTGGTGATCTCGTCGAGCTCCACCGTGACGGCGCGCAGCCTGCGGTACGCGGCCGTGTACTTGTCGAGCGGCACGGAGACCGCCTCGCCCGCGTACCGGTCGAGGGCGCCGCGCTGCCGGGCGGGCTTGAGCAGGCCCTGCTGGTCGCTCTGCCCGTGCACGGCGACGAGTTCGTCGGCGAGCTCGGCCAGGACGCCGACGGGCACGGACCGGCCGCCGAGATGGGCGCGGGAGCGGCCTTCGGCCGAGATGGTGCGGCTGATCAAGAGCGCCCCGTCGTCGAGCTCGGCCCCCGCCTCCTCGGCGCGCAGCGCCGCGGAGGCGCCCGCGGGCACGGCGACGCGCCCCTCCACGACCGCCGACTTGGCGCCGATCCGCACCAGGGCGGGGTCGGCCCGGCCGCCGAGCAGCAGCCCGAGGCTCGTGACGACCATCGTCTTGCCCGCGCCGGTCTCACCGGTCACGGCGGTGAATCCGGGCGACAGCTCGACCACCGCGTCGTCGATGACTCCGAGCGACCGTATGCGCATCTCCTCCAACACGAACCTGACCATACGAGGTTTCCACCCCCGGTCGCGACGTTGCCCCCGGGTTCTGAGGCAGAAGCAGCTGATCGCGGCCCGGCCCGACCGTGCCGCGTGTCACCCGCCGGGGTGGGGTTTTCCCCCGCAGGATCCGGAGGTGATCACCATGGTGGGCGGGGGTCCAGGCCCACCATGATGATCGACATGACTACGGGACTGGCACGGGCGGCGCTGCGGGCGCACCGCCCCGCGTTCATCGGCACGGCGGTCGCGGCACTGTTCGCGGCGGCGGTCGTGAGCGCGTCGACGATGATGCTCCGCACGACGAGCACGGACGGCCTCTCGCCCACAACCCGCGCCCGCCTGAGCGAGAACGGCGTGGGCGACATCGCGACGGTGCTCCTGATCGGCTCCGTCTACATGTCGGTCTTCGTGGTCGCGTCGACGATGGGCACGGCCGTCGTGCAGCAGCACCGCGAGCTCGCCCTGGTCCGCTCCATCGGCGCCCGCCCCCGGCAGGTCCGCCGCGCGGTCGCCGCCCAGGCCCTGGCCGCGTCCGTGCCCGCCGCCCTGGCCGGCTTCGCTCTCGGCGGGCTGCTCGCCCGCGTGTGGTTCGCGGGCATGGTCCGGCACGGCCTCGTCCCGGCCGAGGTGTCCTTCCGCTTCAGCTGGCTGGCCCTGCCGGTGTGCCTGGGCGTCGCGGTGGTGACGTCCGTGCTCGCCGCCGTGCTGTCCTCGGTCAGGTTCTCCCTGCTGCGGCCCGCCCGCGCGCTCGACGAGGCGGCCGCCGGGCGGCGCGGGCTCGGGGCGCTGCGGGCCCCGCTCGGCCTGCTCGCCGTCGCGGGCGCCGTCTGCCTCTCCGTGGTCCTCTCGCGACAGCCCGCGGACGAGGCGAGCGAAGGGGCGTTCCTCGTCCTGATCCTGTTCTGCGTGGGCGCGGGGCTCCTCGGCCCGCGCCTCATCGGGCCCGCGGCCTGGCTGGTGTCCGCGGTGGTGGGCCGGTTCGGCGGCGCGTCGGCCCGCCTGGCGATGCGGAACGTCCGCTCCCAGCCCCGCCGCTTCTCGGCGGCGGTGGTCCCGCTGCTGCTGGTCGTCGGCTTCGGCGTCACGAAGATAGCGCTGCACACGACGGCCGAGCACCACACAGGCACCGCGGGCAGCCCGGGCGAGGTGTGGATGGACTACATGGGCACGTCGTTGTACGCGGGCTTCGCCGCCATCGCCTCGGCGAACACGCTCGCGATGATCTCCTTCGAGCGCCGCCGCGACCTCGCCCTGCTGCGCGTCGTCGGCTCCCAGCGCCGCCAGGTGCGGGCCATGGCGGCGTGGGAGGCCGTGGTCGTCGCCGGGACGGCCCTGCTCGTCGGCGGCGTCATCGCCCTCGCGACGCTCGCGCCCATGCTCAGCTCGGCGTTCGGCTCGGCGGTGCCGTATCTGCCGTGGGCCGTCCCTGCCGGCATCGCGGCGGGCACGGTCCTGCTGACGCTCGGCGCGACGGGCCTGCCGGTGGCGGCGGTGCTGCGGCGCCGCGCGATATCGGTGGTCAACGCGACATGACGGGGCCGCGGGTCCGTTGCGGCTGGTCGCGCAGTTGCCCGCGAACCTTCGAGGCGTTCCCGTGCCCCTGCGGCGCGCTCCCGTGCCGGTGAGAAGCCGCGCCCCGGCGGAGCGTCAGTGCGGCGCCCCCCGCCACCCCGACACCGGCAGGGCGAACTTGGCGACGAGCCGGTCCGTGAAGGACGCGTGGTGCAGCCGCGCGAGCCGCACCGGCACGGCGCCCCTGCGCACCTCGACGCGGGCCCCCGCGGGCAGTTCCACGGTCCGCCGCCCGTCGCACCACAGCACCCCGTGCGGCGTGTGCGGCTGGACCTCGACGGCGAGCACGGTGTCCGGCGAGGTCACCAGGGGCTTGGCGAACAGGGCGTGGGCGCTGATCGGCACCATGAGCAGCGCTTCCACCTCGGGCCACACCACGGGCCCGCCCGCCGAGAACGCGTACGCGGTCGAGCCGGTCGGCGTCGCGCACACGATCCCGTCGCAGCCGAAGCCGGTGACCGGACGCCCGTCGATCTCCAGGACGACCTCGAGCATCCGCTCCGCCGACATCTTCTGCACGGCGGCCTCGTTCAGGGCCCAGTCGCGGTGCACGACATCGCCGTTGCTGTGCACGACGACGTCGACGGTCATGCGCTCCTCGACCTCGTACGCCTTGGTGACGACGCGGTCGACGACCTTGTCCAGGTCGTCCCGCTCGGCCTCGGCGAGGAAGCCGACGCGGCCGAGGTTCACGCCGAGCATCGGCACTCCGGACGCGCGGGCGAACTCGGCGCCGCGCAGCAGCGTCCCGTCACCGCCGAGCACGATGAGCAGTTCACACCCGTCGAGGCACGCGGGCGTCGCCTCCTTCACCAGCTCCACCGAGGGCGGCAGCGGCAGATCGGCGGCCTCCGCCTCCAGGACCCGCACGCCGAGGCCGCTGCGAAGCAGCCCCTGGACGACGAGTTCGGCGCTGCGGATGGCCGCGGGCCTGCCGGTGTGGGCAAGGAGAAAAACAGTACGAGCTCGGGTCTGACTCAACGGGGCCCCTCCGCCACGGCACGGTCGACGTCCTCCGGGTCGAGTTCCGGCGCCCCGGCGCGCAGCCACAGAAAGTACTCGACGTTCCCCGACGGTCCGGGCAGCGGGCTCGCGGTGACGCCGCGCACGCCGAGGCCGAGCTCCCACGCCTGCCGCGCCACGGTGCGCACCATCTCGGCCCGCAGCTCGGGCGAGCGCACCACGCCTCCGCTGCCGAGCCGCTCCTTGCCGACCTCGAACTGCGGCTTGACCATCAGGACGAGGTCCGCGTCCGGGGCCGCGCACCGCACCAGGGCGGGAAGGACGAGCCCGAGCGGAATGAAGGAGAGATCGCCGACCACCACGTCGACGGGCACGCCGTCGATCAGGTCGAGCGTCAACTCGCGTACGTTCGTACGGTCCTTGACGGTGACCCGGTCGTCGCTCTGCAGGGACCAGGCGAGCTGGCCGTAGCCGACGTCGACGGCGACGACGTGCGCGGCCCCGGCGCGCAGGAGCACGTCCGTGAAGCCACCGGTGGACGCACCCGCGTCGAGCGCGCGCCGCCCTTCGACGACGAGCCCCTGCGGCACGAAGGCGGCCAGCGCGCCGGCGAGCTTGTGGCCGCCGCGCGAGACGTAGTCGGGGTCGCTGTCGTCCTGGGTGACGACGATCGCGGCGGCGGTCTCGACCTGGGTGGCCGGTTTGGTCGCGAGGGTCTTGCCGACGGTCACGCGACCGGCGGCGATCAGCTGGCTTGCGTGCTCGCGCGAGCGCGCGAGCTTCCGGCGCACCAGCTCGGCGTCGAGGCGGCGGCGTGCCACTCCTGCCACGTTCGGTTCAGCTCCTGTTGTCGTACGTAGGCGGCCCGGGTCGTGCGTCGAGCGCGGTCAGCGCGTCGCGCAGGCCCCGGTGGACATCCTCGTACACCTCGATGTGGCCGTCCGTGGCGAGGTGGTCGGCATCGCCGAGCCGGTCGAGCCGCGCGTCCACGTCGGCGTCGCCGGTGGCGGTGCGGGGCACGCCGAGGGGGGCGGGCGTGGCGGGGTCGTACGCCGCCGGAGCACCCGCCGGAGCACCCGCCGGAACCTCCTGCCCCGGAAGCCGTCCCGGAGCCGCTGGTACCTCCGGGACCTGCTCCGGCACGTCGCCGGACACCTGGGAGTCGTCGCTCATGACACGACGCTACATCGAAGCCCTGCGGTACCGTCGATCACGATGGCGACCTTGGCGGAGTGCCGCAGCGCACTCGACCGGCTTTCGGACAACCTGGCGGGCGCCGACGGCGACGTACGCACCGCCGCGGCGCTCGACCGCTCCCTGAGCTGTCACATCAAGGACCTGGACGTCACGTTCACGGGCCGCCTGGAGAACGGCCGGATCGTGGTACGCGACCACCACCCCGGCCCGCCGCGCGAGAAGGCCCAGATCCGCCTTGCCATGACGGGTGACGACCTGGTCGCCCTGGTGGACGGCGAGCTGCACTTCGCCAAGGCGTGGGGCGCGGGCCGGGTCCGCCTGGAGGCGGGCTTCCGTGACCTGCTGCGCCTCAGGAAGCTGTTGTAGCCGGGACCGGCTTGCGCGGCCGCCGCGCCGCGGGCACCACGAGCGGCGTCCCCGTCTCCGGGTCGTCGATGATCTGGCACGGCAGGCCGAAGGTCTCCTCGACGAGCTCCGCCGTGACGATGTCGGACGGTGCGCCCTCCGCGATGACCTCGCCGCCGCGCAGCGCGATGAGGTGCGTGGCGTACCGGGCGGCGTGGTTGAGGTCGTGCAGGACGGCGACGAGGGTGCGGCCCTGCTCCTCGTGCAGCTCGGCGCACAGGTCGAGGACGTCGATCTGGTGCTGGATGTCGAGGAACGTCGTCGGCTCGTCGAGCAGCAGCAGCGGCGTCTGCTGGGCGAGCGCCATCGCGATCCACACGCGCTGGCGCTGGCCGCCGGAGAGCTCGTCGACGTACCGGTCACCGAGCTCGGCGACGCCGGTGGACTCCATCGACTCGCGCACGATCCGCTCGTCGTCGTCCGACCACTGGCGCAGCAGGCCCTGGTGCGGGTAGCGGCCGCGTGCCACCAGGTCGCCCACGGTGATGCCGTCGGGCGCGATCGACGACTGCGGGAGCAGCCCGAGCGTGCGCGCCACCTTCTTCGCCGGCATCGACTGGATGACCTGGCCGTCGAGCAGCACCCGGCCCGTGGACGGCTTGAGCATCCGCGACAGGGCCCGCAGGAGCGTGGACTTGCCGCAGGCGTTGGGTCCGACGATGACGGTGAAGGAGTTGTCGGGGATCTCGACGGAGAGCTTCTCCGCGATGACGCGCTGGTCGTAGCCGAGGGTCACGTCGTCGGCGATGAGCCGGTTCACAGGGGCACGCTCCTGGTCGTGGGGTTGCACGTGAGAGGGGGTGGGGCCCGGCGTCATACCCGTCCCGCCCTGCGTTCGGTGGCGAGGAGCCACAGCAGGTAGACGCCGCCGAGCACACCCGTGACGACACCGACGGGCAGCTGGTCGGCGCCGAACGCCCGCTGCGAGGCCCAGTCGGCGACGATCAGGAGGGTGGCGCCCATGCACATCGCGGGCAGCAGGTTCGGGCCCGGCGAGCGGGTGAGGCGGCGGGCGAGCTGCGGCGCGGTGAGGGCGACGAAGCTGACGGGCCCCGCGGCGGCGGTGGCGGCAGCGGTGAGCAGCACGGCGACGCCCATCAGGACCACGCGGGTGCGCTCGACGGGCACGCCGAGCGCGTACGCGACGTCGTCGCCCATCTCCAGCATGCGCAGCGGCCGGGCGTGCGCGACGACGAGCGGGAGCAGCACCACGCACAGCCAGAACAGCGGCCAGACCTGGTCCCAGTCGCGGCCGTTGAGGGAGCCGGTCATCCAGACGACGGCGCGCGCCGCGTCGACGAAGTCGGCCTTGGTGAGCAGATAGCCGTTCATGGCGACGGCGAAGGCGTTCACACCGATGCCGACGAGGACGAGCCGGTAGCCGTGCACGCCCCGCTTCCAGGCGAGCAGGTACATCGCGGCGCCGGTGACCAGGCCGCCGACGAGGGCGCCGCCCGCGACCTGCGTCGCGGTGCCCTGGAAGACGACGATCATCAGGAGGGCGCCGGAGGTCGCGCCCTGGCCGAGGCCGAGGATGTCCGGGCTGCCCAGCGGGTTGCGGGAGACGGACTGGAAGAGCGCGCCGCCGAGGCCGAGCGCGCCGCCCACGAGCAGCCCGACGAGGACCCGCGGCAGGCGCAGCTCGTTGATGATGAAGTCCTGCCCGGCGTCGCCGTTGCCGAGCAGGGTGCGGATGACGTCGGCGGCCGGGATGGGGAAGTCGCCGGTGCCGATGAGTACGACGCTGCCGGCGAGCGCGGCGACGACGAGCGCCGCCACGACGACGGACGTGCGGACGTCGAGGCGGACGGAGAGCCCGCCCCGGGTGCGTATCGCCTTCACAGCTGAGCCGTCCTCCGCCGTCGTACGAGCAGGATGAAGACCGGGGCGCCGATGGCCGCGGTGACGATGCCGACCTGGAGCTCGGCGGGGCGCGAGACGACCCGGCCGAGCACGTCGGCGCCGAGCAGCAGTACGGGCGACAGGACGGCCGCGTACGGGAGGATCCAGCGCATGTCGGGCCCGGTGAAGGAGCGCACGATGTGCGGCACCATCAGGCCGACGAACACGATGGGCCCGCAGGCCGCGGTCGCGGCGCCGCACAGCAGGGTCGCGGAGGCCATGGACAGGGCGCGGGTGCGGGCCAGGTGGGCGCCGAGCGCGCGGGCCGTGTCGTCGCCCATGGCCACGGCGTTCAGCGGCCGTGCGAGGCCCGCCGCGAGGACGATGCCGACGGCGAGGAAGGGCAGGACCTGCTGGATGGTCTCCATCCTGGCCGAGGCCAGGGAGCCGACCGTCCAGAAGCGCATCTTGTCGAGCGCGGCGTTGTCCGTGATCATCACGGCCTGCAGATAGCCGGAGAGCGCCGCGGTCAGCGCCGTGCCGGCGAGCGCGAGCCGCACGGGTGTGGCGCCGCGGGTGCCGCCGAGTACGTAGACGAGCGCGCCGACGACGGCCGCGCCGGCGAAGGCGAACCACACGTAGCCGCTCAGCGAGGTGACGCCGAAGAAGCTGATGGCGGTGACGACGGCGGCCGACGCGCCCATGTTGATGCCGAGGAGCCCCGGGTCGGCCAGCGGGTTGCGGGTCAGGGCCTGCAGCACGGCGCCGGACAGGCCGAGCGCGACGCCCGCGAGGACCCCGAGCAGGGTGCGCGAGACCCGCTCGCCCACGACGACGTCGGCGTAGGTCCCCGAGTCCTGGAACAGGCCGTGCCAGACCTGCCCCATGGACAGCTGTTTGGCGCCGACGGCGATGCTCGCGAGCACGACGACGAGCAGCAGCACGACGGAGAGGACGAGCCCGACGCCGCGTACGACACGGCGGTTGGGCGGCGCGGGGGCGGCTTCCGCGCGGGGTTCGGGGGGACTGTCGACCAACACGAGGTTAGGTTAGCCTACCCTCCCATCCCTCCCCGCTCCCGTCCCTCCCCCGACGAGAGAAGCCCCGGCATGCCCTGGTCCCGCCCCACCCCGCCGCCGACCCCCTCACGCCGGACACTGCTCGGTGCGGGCGGCGCGCTCGACCTGAGCGCCCTCCTCACCGCGTGCGGCGACAGTGACGCCGACGGCAAGGCGTGGGCGTTGAAGGACGACCGGGGCAGGACGGCCCGCGCGAAGTCGACGCCGAAGAACATCGTCGCCTTCATCAGCACGGTCGACGGCAGGCCCAACCCGCAGGCCGGCGACCTCGATGTCGACAGACTGACCAGCCTCGGCGAGGCCTGGGGCCAGCTCAGCATCGAGAAGTACGCGGCCCTGAAGCCGGACCTGCTGATCAGCAACATGTTCCCGCCGCCCAACCTCTGGTTCGTCCCGGAGGAGAATGGAAGAACGCTACAGCTACGCGGGCTGCGCCCCCGTACTGGAAAACCTGGCAGCAGCCATCAACAAGTCCAGGAAGCTCAAGCGCTTCTAGCCCGCCCGGCGTTTGAGGGCGAGGCGCGAAGCGCCGATCAAGGGGGTCCCAGGGGGCGAAGCCCCCTGGTTTCGGTGAAGGGGCGGGCCTGGGGCGCCCCGCGAGGGCCCACCCACCCGCACCCCACACCCCCTACAGCCCCAACCGAGCCAACGCCTTCCCCCCATCCAGCTCACACACCCCATCCCCCGCAGCCGTCCAAGCGACAGCACACAACACCCGCAGCCCATCCATCACACGCCCCTCCCCCTCCAACACCAGCGCATCCCCCCGCACAGACGCACTCCACCCCCCACAAGCGAACCCCCCGAACCCCCCGAACCCCCCACCCACAGCCTCCACTTCAGGCTGCCCCACCAACAGCCCCCGCAGATCCGCATCCACATACGTGGGCCGATGCTCAGGCCGCGCGGCCAGCAACCGCGCCCCATCCGTCACACCAGTAAGCACCAGCAACGAGTCCACACCCCCGTTGAAGGCACCCTCGATATCCGTATCGAGCCGATCCCCCACCACCAGCGGCCGCTCGGCCCCCGTCCGCAGAATCGTCTCCCGATGCATCGGGGGCAACGGCTTCCCCGCCACCTGCGGCTCAGCCCCCGTGGCGATACGCACGACCTCCACCGCCGCACCATTGCCGGGCGCAATGCCCCGCGCACTCGGAATGGTCAGATCCGTGTTGGACGCGAACCACGGCACACCACGAGCGATCGCGTAACACGCCTCCGCGAACCGCCCCCAGGCCAGATCGGGCCCGCCATACCCCTGCACCACCGCCACCGGCGCGTCATCCGCGGACTCCACCGGCTCAAGACCCCGCTCACGCAGCGCGACCCTCAGCCCTTCCCCGCCGATCACCAACACCCGTGCGCCCGCGGGCACTTGCTCGCTCACGAGCCGTGCCACCGCCTGCGCGGAGGTGATCACGTCCGAGGCGTCCGCCGGGATGCCGAGCTCGGTCAGATGCCCCGCCACCGCGTCCGGCGTCCGCAGCGCGTTGTTCGTCACGTACGCGAGGTGCATGCCCCCTGAGCGGGCCGTCTCCAGCGATGCGACGGCGTGCGCGATCGCCTCGCCGCCCGCGTACACCACCCCGTCCAGGTCGAGCAGTGCCGTGTCGTAGGCCTCGCTCAGCGCCTGCGCGCTGCCCGCGGGCCTGCTCCTGGGGGTCCGGCTGCCGGTCTGGCTCATTACGTATCGCTCCTCGATATATCCGCTCCCCCGATCATCGCGCATGCCACTGACACACTTACGATGCACTAATGAACACAGCGGGTCACACGGACGTCCAAGGCCTCGACCTGATCTCGTTCCGAGGCGTGCGCTACGACCCGGAACGGGTCGGCAGTCTCGCGGCCGTGACCTCACCTCCGTACGACGTGGTCGTACGCCCGGACGGCCTGCTGCAGTTGGAGTCCTCCGACCCGCACAACATCGTCCGCCTGATCCTGCCGCAGGCCACCACGCAGGCCGCCCGGGACCGGCAGGCGGCGGACACCCTGCACGAGTGGCTCGCCGACGGCATCCTCAAGCCCGACGCCGTCCCCGGTCTCTACGTGTACGAGCAGCGCGGCGCCGACATCGTGCAGCGCGGCATCGTCGGCGCCCTGCGCCTGTCCGAGCGGACGGACGGCATCGTCCTGCCCCACGAGGACGTCATGCCGCACGTGATCGAGGACCGCGCCGCCCTGATGCGCGCGACGGCAGCGAACCTGGAGCCGCTCCTCCTGACGTACCGCAGCAGCGGCCCGACGAACGGCGCGGCCGCCGCCATAGAGCGCGCCACGCACCACAAGCCGCTGCTCTCCACGACCACGGAGGACGGCTTCAGCCACCGCCTGTGGGCGATCACGGACCCGGCGGAGATCGCCGAGATCCAGTCAGATCTGGCCCGCCACCAGGCCCTCATCGCCGACGGCCACCACCGCTGGGCCACCTACCTGCGGCTGCGCGCCGAGCACACGTCCCCGGGCCCCTGGGACTTCGGCCTGGTCCTGCTCGTGGACACGGCCCGCTATCCGCTGCGGGTCCGCGCCATCCACCGCTATCTGCACCGGCTCCCGGTCGCCGAGGCCCTCGCTCCCCTGGAGGGCCTGTTCCGGGTACGCACCCTGGAGTGCCCGCTCCCTGAGGCCCTGACGGCTCTCGCCGACGCCGCGTCCATGGGCAACGCCTTCCTGCTCGCGGGCGACGGCTCGTTCCACCTGGTGGACCGGCCGTCCCCCGAGCTCCTCGCGCGAACGGTCCCCACCGGCTATCCGGAGGCGTGGCGCACGCTGGACGCGACCGTCCTGCACGCCACGCTCCTCGACCACCTCTGGCGCATCCCGGACGCCCCGGAGCACATCGCGTACATCCATCACACGGAGGCGACGGTCGAGAAGGCCGAGCGCGAAGGCGGCACGGCCGTCCTGATGCACCCGGTCCGCGAGGAGGTCGTACGCCACCTGGCCCGCCAGGGCGTCACGATGCCCCGCAAGTCGACGTCGTTCGGCCCGAAGCCGGCGACGGGCCTGGTCCTGCGCGACCTGGCGTACTGAGCCGCCCTCCGCACGCACACAGCCAGAAGGGGCGGGCCTCGATCCGAGACCCGCCCCTTCTGTGTCCGTGTCTGCGTACGTGGATGACGACGCTACGTACGTGGATACGCCACGTCAGTCCTCGTCGCGCTCCACGCCGCGCTCGTCCGCACGCGAACCCGCGTCCGCCGCGTCATCGCCCTGCGCCTGCGCGTCGCTCTCGTCGTCGCCCTCCTGGAGCGCGTCGACGAACTCGACGCCATCCAGCTCGGCGAGCCGGTCGGAGGCGTCGGTGCTGCCGTCCTTGTCGGACTCGACGGCCTTCGCGAACCACTCCCGCGCCTCGCCCTCACGCCCGGCGGCGAGCAGCGCGTCGGCGTACGCGTAGCGCAGGCGCGCGGTCCACGGCTGCACGGAGCTGGAGGCGAGCTCCGGGCTCTGCAGCGTGACGATGGCCGCGTCGAGCTGGCCCAGGTCGCGCCGCGCACCGGCGGCGACGAGCCGCATCTCGACCTGGCCGGCCTTGTCGAGCTTCTGCACCTCCGGCGCCCCTGCCATGTCGAGCGCCCGCTCGGGCCGCCCGAGCCCGCGCTCGCAGTCGGCCATGACCGGCCACAGCTCGACGCCACCGCTCATGCGCCGCGCGGCCCGGAACTCGCCGAGCGCCTCGCCGTACTTCTGGCTCGCGTACGCGGCGAAGCCGGCCGCCTCCCGCACTGCGGCCACGCGCGAGGCGAGCCGCAGGGCGACCTTCGAGTACCCGTAGGCCCCCTCGGGGTCCTCGTCGATGAGGCGGGCGACCATCACCAGGTTCTTGGCGACGTCGTCGGCGAGCGTCTTGGGCAGGCTCTGCAGCTCCTGCCGTACGTCCTTGTCGATCTCCTCGCCGGTGACGTCCTCCGGGATCGGCAGCCGCTTGATCGGCTCCCGGTCGCCACGGTCCCGGTCCCGGTCCTCACGACGGAACCCACCGCGGTCCTCGCGGCCACGGTAGCCACCGGGCCGCCCACGGCTGTCGTCACGCCGCGGCCCGTGCCCACGGAAGCCGCTGTCGTCACGCCGGTCATCGCGACGGTCGTCGCGACGGAACCCACCGCGGTCACCGCGCTCGCCGCGATCGCGGTCGTCGCGCCGGAACCCTCCACGGTCACGATCGTCACGCCGGAAGCCACCGCGGTCCCCGTCACGACGGTCATCACGACGGAAACCACCACGGTCACCACGGTCACGATCGTCACGACGGTCATCGCGACGGTCGTCACGCCGATCGTCGCGGCGGAATGCGGGACGGTCACCGTCGCGACGGAACCCACCGCGGTCACCGCGGTCGCGGTCATCGCGCCGGAAGCCACCGCGGTCGCCATCACGACGGTCATCACGACGGAAACCACCAC